>JAXDPC010000238.1:0-5194 GCA_034668525.1 Sphingomonadales bacterium | reverse complement strand
GCGACGCTCGGAGCGACCTTCAACATGCTCCATAATGCCGCCTCGCGGGTGGGAGCGCTCGACCTCGGCTTCGTCGCGGACGGCGGCATGGAGGCGATCCGCGCCCGCGCCGGATCGCTCAAGGCCCTGTTCCTGCTCGGCGCCGACGAGGCCGACCTCTCCGCTTTCGCCGACACCTTCACAATCTACATCGGCAGCCACGGCGACGCCGGCGCCCGCGCCGCCGACGTGATCCTGCCCGGCGCCGCCTTTTCCGAAAAGCACGGCATCTACGTGAACCTCGAGGGGCGGGCCCAATATTCCGAGCGCGCGAGCCATCCGCCCGGCGACGCGCGCAGCGACTGGTCGATCCTCCGGGCGCTCTCCGACGTCCTCGGCAAGCCGCTGCCCTTCGACGACCTCGACCAGCTCCGCGCCGCCATCGCGGCCGAGCGGCCGCACCTCGTCGAGCCGGGCCTGACGCCTTTCCCGGGCCTTCCGGCCGCCTCCGAGGCGCCGAAGCTCGCCGGCGGCATCGTCTATCCGATCGCCGATTTCTACCTCACCAACCCGATCGCCCGCGCTTCGCCGACCATGCAGCGCTGCTCCGCCGAAATCCTCCACGGCGAGACCTTCCAGGAGGCCGCCGAATGAGGAGCGGACCCTTCGCATGGACGATGCGCCACGGCGCGAAGATCCTGTTCGTCGTCGCAATCATCCAGTTCGCCGCGACGGTGCTGCCGTCGCTGGTCACGTTGCTGGCCAGCACGCGCGAGATGGCCGGCAATCATTATTATCAGCCGGCCAATGACAGCATGCTGCTCCAGCTCTCCATTGCGCTGCAGGGCATCGGAAGCTTCGCCCTCACCCTGTTCGCCGCCCTCGTCGTCGACCGGATGGACCGCTGGCTCGCGTCGCGCGGAACATCGGAGCGCGACCAATGACGGAATGGTTCCAGGGCACGTGGATGGGCTACGGCTTCGGCTGGTTCCTCGCGACGCTCATCCTCGTGCTGATGATCGCTTTGCCGCTGATGCTGGCGGTGGCGATGATCATCTATGCCGACCGCAAGATCTGGGCGGCGATGGCGCTGCGGCGCGGGCCGAACGTGGTCGGGCCGTTCGGCCTCCTCCAGAGCTTCGCCGACGGGCTGAAGGTGTTCCTCAAGGAGACGATCGTCCCCTCCGGCGCCAATCGCGGCCTGTTCATCATCGCGCCGATCCTGACCTTCACGGTCGCCCTGATCGGCTGGGCGGTGATCCCGTTCGGCCCCGGCATGGTCCTCGCCGACATCAATGTCGGGCTGCTCTATCTGCTCGCCGTGTCGTCGCTCGGCGTTTACGGCGTGATCATCGCCGGCTGGGCGTCCAACTCCAAATATCCCTTCTACTCGGCGCTGCGCGCGGCGGCGCAGATGGTGAGCTACGAGGTGTCGGTGGGCTTCGTGCTGATCCCCGTCATCCTCTGGGCGAACAGCTTCAACCTCTCGGCGATCGTGCTCGCCCAGCAGAGCCACGTCTGGGTGATCAACGGGTTCGGCTTCAACCCTTTGCTGTTCCCGATGGCGGTGATCTTCTTCATCTCGTCCATGGCCGAGACCGCGCGCGCGCCGTTCGACCTCACCGAGGCCGAGAGCGAGCTCGTCGCCGGCTACCAGACCGAATATTCGTCGATGAGCTTCGCGCTCTTCTGGCTCGGCGAATATGGCAACGTGCTGCTGATGTGCGGCCTCAACGCCTTGCTCTTCTGGGGCGGCTGGCTGCCCCCGATCGACTGGGCGCCGCTCTACGTCATCCCCGGCATCATCTGGTTCTTCATCAAGATCTTCGCCTTCTTCTTCATCTTCAGCTGGGTGAAGGCGACCGTCCCGCGCTTCCGCTACGACCAGCTGATGCGCCTCGGCTGGAAGATCTTCCTGCCGATCTCGCTGATCTGGGTGTTCCTCGTCTCGGGCTGGCTGATGGTGTTCCGCTACGGAGCGCTCGGATGAGCCCGGCCCTTGCCCTGCTCCTCGCGGCCCAGGCGCCGCCCGCGGCCGCGGTGCCCGATTCGTTCGCGCTGACCTGCTCGCTCGTCGGCCGGGAGGACGCCCGGGCGCGCTTCGCTCTCGCCGTGACCGGACGGGGAGACGGGCGGCGCTTCGCCATCCGTCCGCAAGGCCAGTCGGCCTGGATCGGGGAGGTCACGGCCGTCCGTGCCGGACGCGGCGAGGCCTATCATTTCGTCAGCGGCGGCACGTCCTACCTGCTCAAGCTGACCTTCGATCCGCAAAGTGCGCCGCTCACCGCGAATGCCGAGCTCGCGGAGGATCATGGCTTTCCCGCCCTGAACAAGCAGGTTGCGGAAGGCTCCTGCCGCCAGACGGGCGATGCGGCAGGGGGCGACATCCCGCGGCTGCCCCAGGCGCCGGAGATACGCGGGGAAGCGCCGCCGCACCGTCCCGTCCCGCTGCGCGAAGGGCGGGTTCCCACCGACTGCACGATCGTGACCAGGGACCTGGCCGAGCTGCGCTTCGCGCTGACCGCGTCCTTCGATGCAGCCGGTATCGAGTTCGCCGTGACCCCCGTCGCCGGCCAGGCATGGCCCGCCAGCGCGTTCAACGTCCGGGGCGCCTCGCTCGCGGCTTTGATGCAACCCCCCGGCGGGCCGCCCGGCGGCGTGATGACCGTGTTCGCCGCGGCGGGAGTGGGGCCTAACCCCGGCAGCCCGGCGCAACTAGACTACCAGCTCCGCGCCGAGCCGCAAATGATCGAAGCCTGGGTCGAAGTACGTTCGACCTCGGGCAGCCCCGCCGTCATCGGCTCTGGCCATTGCAGCGTGCGGCCCGCCCGAAGCGCGCAGGGGAATGAACGATGAGCGCTTTCCTGATCGCTCTCGGCGCAACGCAGCAGCTGATCACTTCGGCGCCCGCTCACGCCATCCCCGTGCCCGCAACTTCCTGGGCCTGCACCTTCGAGACCCCAGAGGGGACGCGCTTCCGCCTTTCCGGCCGGCTCGATGAGATACCGGCCGGCACGGATCCCAACCGCTCGCTGCCGACGCGCGTCGAAGGGGAGGGGGCGCCCGTCCCGACTGGCGCCTACGGCATGACCGGCGAACCCGGCGGCGAGCATTTCCGCGACTATCAGCTTACCGCCTTCCGCCGCACCGAGCGCTACAACATCAATCTGCAACTGAGACGCGGCGGCGCCGGTGTCGCCCACATCACCCTTTATGTCGAGAATGACGACCGGCAGCCTTATACCTATTTCGCTGCCGGCCTGTGCACGTCCGATTTCGCGCCCGGGGCCGCCTCCGGGAGCGGGGCGCCGCGATGATCGCGACCGCTGCCGCCTTGTTGCTCGCCGCCGCCGCGCAGGAGCCGCCGCGGATCGCGCGCGGATTGCAGTGCGAGATGCGGACGCCGGCAGGCGACGATCTGCGGTTCAACCTCATCCCCTCCCAGGGCTGGGACAATCCGCTGGAGCTGCGCGCGCGGGATGTTGAGGGATGGTCCACGGAGGGCGCTCGTGCGACCCAGGTCCGCGACCTCGGGCGCGAGGCCGAATATCGAGTCGACGGGCTTTCGCGGCCGCTCTTGCTGCGCGTCGAGAAGGAGCCGCCCGCCAAGAACGCAACCTTCTTCGCGGTCGACGGCAGCGACGCCGGAGTGCCGCTCGCTTTCGGCTTCTGTGTCACCTACCAGCTCGATCCCGTGACCGAGCCGCTGCGCGTCGCCGGCGACCCGTTCGATCCCGCGCGCTGGGACGGCGACTGTCATTTCGTCGCCGCCGCGCCGGGGATCGTGCGCACCCGCTTCGGCCAGAGCTTCGTGATCGACGCGGCGCGACGGCCCGCCATGCGCATCACCCCGCGCGATGCGGCCGTCTGGAACGCGCCGGTGACTGCTGTGCTCGAATCGCTGCCCGGCGGGCAAAGCGCCGGCGTCATGATCGACCCACAACGCTTCGAGGGGCCGGAAGGCTCGCACCTGCTCGGCCAGTTCGCGGCGTTCATCGACACGCGGACGGTTCAGGCGTCGGCGATCATTCGCTTCAACCAATTCACCGACACCAATCAGCCCGGCTATGCGATCTGCCGCATCAACGCCGCACGAGTTCCGGAAGCCCCCGCACGATGACCAGCATCTCCCATCTCATCAAATCCTTCACGCTCTGGGAGCTGGTGAAGGCGCACTGGCTGACGCTGAAATATTTCTTCAAGGCCAAGGCGACGATCAACTATCCTCATGAGAAGAATCCGATCTCGCCGCGCTTTCGGGGCGAGCATGCGCTGAGGCGCTATCCGTCGGGGGAGGAGCGCTGCATCGCCTGCAAGCTTTGCGAGGCGGTCTGCCCGGCGCTGGCCATCACGATCGAGGCCGAGCCGCGCGAGGACGGCAGCCGCCGCACCACCCGCTACGACATCGACATGGTGAAGTGCATCTATTGCGGCCTTTGCGAGGAGGCCTGCCCGGTCGACGCCATCGTCCAGGGGCCGAACCAGGAATTTTCCACCGAGACCCGCGAGGAGCTGATCTACGACAAGGCCAAGCTCCTCGACAATGGCGACAGATGGGAGCGGACGCTCGCCGCCAACCTTGCCGCCGACGCACCCTATCGCTAACGCCGCCCGCAGAATCGAAGAGCCACGAACAGGGCCATGAACCGCCATCCCGTCATTCCCGCGAAAGCGGGAATCCAGACGAACTCCGAGAGGGGCTCGCGCGCCGCCTGGACTCCCGCTTTCGCGGGAGTGACGGTGAGGGCGCGTCCGTGATCCAGGCCTTCGTCTTCTACCTGTTCGCGACGATCGTCATCACCTCCGGCGTGATGACGATCGCCTCGCGCAACCCGGTCCACAGCGTGCTCTGGCTGATCCTCGCCTTCTTCAACGCCGCCGGCCTGTTCCTGCTGATCGGGGCCGAGTTCCTCGCCTTCCTGCTGGTCATCGTCTACGTCGGCGCGGTCGCCGTCCTGTTCCTGTTCGTGGTGATGATGCTCGACGTCGACTTCGCGCAGCTTCGCGCCGGTTTCGCCCGCTATCTGCCGGTCGGCATCCTTCTCGCGATCGCCTTGTTCACCGAGATCGTGCTCGCCGTGCTGGCGCGGGGCGCCGGGCCGATCCAGCTCGGTCGTCGCGCCGCGCCGATCGATCCGGGGGTCGGCAATATCGAGGCGCTGGGGGCTTTGCTCTACACCCGCTACGTCTTCATCTTCGAGGCCGCCGGCCTGGT
>JAXDPC010000237.1:0-7173 GCA_034668525.1 Sphingomonadales bacterium | reverse complement strand
CGCGACCAGATGGCGAGCGTCGGCACCGGCGGCTTCACGGCCGGGTCCTTGTCGATCGGCGGATCGTTCACGGGATGGCCTGCCACCCGTTCATAGAGCCGCCAGACATTGTTGTTGCGGGTCCTGTCGCCGGAGAACGGGGAGCCGAGCGTCACGACCTTGACGATCAGGTCAGGCCGCTGCTGCGCGACGACGCGGGCGTAAAGGCCGCCCAGGCTCCATCCGACGAGTATCACCTTCTCCCCCGCTCCGAACGCCTCGATCCGCTCCACGATGCGATCGACCGTCCGCTCGGAGACGCCGCTGTTGAGGCCGAGCCCCCAGCCGGTCACCCGGAAGCCCCCCGCCGCCAGCGCCCGCTGCAGTCCCAGCGTGGTCCGGTCGTTGGCGAGGAAGCCGGGCAGCACCATCAACTTCTCCCCGCCGGCGGGCCCGCGCTCGCCGAGCCGGCCGAAGCCGCGCCAGAGCCGCGCGCCGAGCGCCGCCCCTTCCGCGAGCTGGCGCCACCGTGACGGCGCGCGATCGTCGCCGCGCCTAGAGATAGTCGCCCCCCATCAGGCCGCGGATCGCCGCGGGCAGCCGCACCCGCCCGTCCTCCGTCTGGTGGTTCTCGAGCAAAGGCACGAGGATGCGCGGGCTGGCCAGCGCGGTGTTGTTGAGGGTGTGGACGAAACGCACCTTGCGCTCCTCGTCGCGCCACCTGAGGTTCGCGCGCCGCGCCTGCCAGTCGTGCAGGGTCGAGCAGCTGTGGGTCTCGCGATATTTGCCGAGGCTTGGCACCCAGGACTCGATGTCGTTCATCCGATATTTGCCGAGGCCCATGTCGCCCGTGGACGTCTCGATCACCTGATAGGGTATCTCCAGCGCCCGCAGCAGGTCCTCGGCGACGCCGAGCAGGCGCGCGTGCCATCTGGCGCTTTCCTCCGGATCGTCGCGGCAGATCACATATTGCTCGAGCTTGTAGAATTGGTGGACCCGGAGCAGCCCGCGCACGTCGCGCCCGGCGCTCCCCGCCTCGCGCCGGAAGCAGGGCGAATAGCCGGCGTAGAGGATCGGCAGCTTCTCCGCCTCGATGATCTCGCCCGAATGGAGCGAGGTCAGAGCGATCTCGCCGGTGCCCGCGAGATAGAGGTCGTCGGCCGGGATCGCATAGGCCTCATCCTCATGCCCCGGGAAATGGCCGGTGGCGACGAAGGCCTGCGGGCGGGCCAGCGCCGGCACCGTCATCAGCGTGAAGCCCTCGCCGGCGAGCTTCTGCTGCGCCCACAGCATCAGCGCCTGCTCGAGCAAGGCGAGCCGGCCCTTCAGCGCGTACATGCGCGATCCGGCGACCTGGGCGATGCGCGTCAAATCGGCCCAGTCGTTCATCTCGACCAAAGCGACATGGTCGCGCGGCGCGAAGCCGAAATCGGGGACTGTCCCCTCCTGCCGGACAACGACATTGGCGCTCTCGTCGGGCCCGACCGGCGCGCCCTCCCAGGGGATGTTGGGCACGCGCAGCATCAGCGCGTCGAGCGCGGCCTGCTTCTCGGCCAGCGCGGCCTCGACCTCGGCGGACTCGGCGCCGAGTGCCTTCGCTTTCTGTCCGAGCGCCGGCCGCTCCGCGGGGTCGGCACTCTTGAAGCCGGCGCTGACCTCGTTGCGCTGGCGCCGGAGCTCGTCGACCCGCGTCTTCAGCGCCCGCACCTCGCCGTCGAGCGCTAGCAGCGCGTCGACGTCGAGCGCCGCATTCTTCTCGGCCGCCGCTTTGCGCACGGCGTCGGGATTGTCGCGGATGAAGGCGAGGCTCAGCATCGCGCCCTAAGAGGCAAGTCGGCGCGCGCGATCAACCCCCTTTGCGCGGGGCCCCCTCGTCCGGCCCGCAGCGGCGCATCACGAAAGCCGGCCCGCCGACGACCTGGACGCTGTAGCGGTTCGGCCCGATTATGGTCACGATATGCTCGTTCGAAGGTTCGCCGTTGGTGCTCCGCAGCGTGATGCGGTCGCCGCTCACCGAAAAGGGGCCGCCGCGGCCGAACGTCCTCCAGGTCCCGTCCGCCCGATATTCCATCGCCGTATCCGTCCCACAGCGATTGTCGGTCTCGGTCGGGATCCAGCCGCCGACCAGATAATCGACGCCGAGCGCAGGCGCTGGCTTGGCGGGAGGCGCCATGGGAAGCTGAGCCCCGGCCGAAGCGGCCGCGAGAGCGGCCGCTGCCACGCTGGTGAAATAGCTTCTGCTCATCGAGACATTCCCCGGTTGGTGCCGGCATCAGGCGGCTTCGCGCCCAGGACCCAGTCCCTGAGCGCGAGAGCGTCATAATAGGCATTGTGCGGAACCTTGCTGAGCCTGTCTGCCGAAAAATCCGGCGCCGACAGCAGCCGGAACAGGACTTCGGAATGCAGCAGCCGGCCGCCTTCGCCGTTCGCCAGCAAGGTTGCTGCCTGGGCGATGTCTTCGGGCCAATCCGCCACGATGACCGGCGCGGGATCGTCGCTCAGGAATTCGGCAAACAGGCGGGCGACCTCGGCCATGGGCCGCGGCTCGGTCTGGATCACCGGCAACACATGCTCCCTCACCCAGGGGCAGGGGTTGCGGCACTCCACCGCCTCGTAGAACGGAGGCGCCGCTTCATCCTCGGGAACGGCCGCGAGCGAGATCAGGGCGCCCCCGAACCCGTTGAACTCGCTATCGACGAAATAGTGCATGCCCCATTTCATCAGATCGGCTGCCGGCAGTCCATCGAAGTTCGCCCATGTCCCCTGGCCTCCGAGATCAGCGGCCGAAGAGCGGGGCCCCGCGAGGGCGTTTTACTGGGCAGGGAGCCGTCCTGCGAAGCGCGCAGGGCGAAGCAGGATGGCGGAGACGGAGGGATTCGAACCCTCGGTAGGAGTAATCCCCCTACGGCGGTTTAGCAAACCGCTGGTTTCAGCCACTCACCCACGTCTCCGGGAGGCCTGAACGCGCTCGTATAGTGGTCCGGTTTCGAACCTTCAACCGCAGGATCGGCGTCGCCTGCGCACCGGCGCGCGGGTCCGCGCTATCGTCCGCACCGGCGATCCGCTAGGGCGCGCGCCATGAGGATCGTCGTCTGCATCCCCATCCACCGCCAGGCCGAAGCTTTGTTCGTCTCCTCCGCGATGAACATGGCCTCGCGCTTCCTGATGACCGACATGGAGCTCGGCGGCAGGCCGCTGCGGCCGGAGCTGTGGACCTGCGTCTTCACCAGCGCCGACCTCGCGGCGAACCGCAACCGGCTCGCCGAGCGCGCGCTCGAATGGGGCGCGGACTTCATTCTCTGGGCGGACGCGGACCACGTCTTCCCCGACCACGCCTTGATCCGCTTGTTCTCGCTAGACCTGCCGGTGGTCGGCTGCAACTATCCCACCCGGGTCCCGCCGCTGCTGCCCACCGCGCTCGGCCTCCACGGCGCGCCGGTCGCCACCACCGAGCAGCTGGCGCGCGAAGGCAAGGTCGAGGAGGTGGCGGCGCTCGGGCTCGGCCTCTGCCTGATGCGCGCCGACCTGCTCGCCCGGGTCCCGAAGCCCTGGTTCGCCTTCGCCGACGGGCTCAGCGAGGACCGCCGCTTCTTCCGCATGCTGCGCGAGGCGGGCGTCCCCGCGCATGTCGACCATCTCCTCTCCTGGGAAATGGGCCATGTCGGCGCGCAGACCTTCACTAACGCGGACGTGGCGCCGCCCGCAGCCCGCTGAAGGCCGTCGCACCGTATTTTCGCGGTCGCGACAGGCATTTCGGCGCGCGATAGACTCGGATCGCCGCTGCCCGATTGCGGCGCAAGCCGCGCGGGACATAGTTTCGGCCGCGTACGGGTGTGGGGGAAGACCATGCTGAGACTGTCTGCGTTGAACATCGCCGCGGCCGCCGCTCTGGCCGCTTTCGCCTGGCCCGCCGCGGCGCAGGACCTGCCCCCGCCCGACGCCGCGCAGGACGCGCCGGCCGACGCGGCGCCGCCGGCCAACGAATGGTTCCCCGCCGACCAGCAGCAGGCGGCGGCGGACGCGGCGAGCGAGGTGCCGGTCACCACCGACGCCAACGCGCCCGCGACGACGGCGACCGCCGCGCCCGGCACCGCCATCCCCCGCCGCGACATCTTCGCCGCCGCCGGCGACCTGTTCGGCGACGGCGCCGAGGGCCTCGCCGGGATCCTCGAGCGGATCATCGGCGATCAGGGCGAGCCGATCGCCTATATCAGCGGCCAGGAGGCCGGCGGCGCCTTCGTCTTCGGGCTGCGCTACGGATCGGGGGTGATGCGGCACCGGATCGAAGGGGACCGCAACGTGTACTGGACCGGACCCTCCCTGGGCTTCGACGTCGGCGCAGATGCGAACAAGGTGTTCGTTCTCGTCTACAATCTCAACGACAGCCAGCGCCTGTTCCGCCGCTATCCCAACGCGGAAGGCCATGCCTATGTCGTCGGCGGCTTCACTGCGGGCTATCTGCGGCGCGGCGACGTCGTGCTGATCCCGGTGCGCCTCGGCGTCGGCATGCGGCTCGGCGTCAATGCCGGCTACATGCGCTTCTCCCAGCGCAACCGCTGGCTGCCTTTCTGACGGCCGCCACAGGCCGTCATCCCGGCAGGGACCCCATCAAAGTACTACTTTGATGGGAACCCGCAGGCCGGGATCTCAGCGAGACCTCCTGAGCTTCATTCCGCGCCCGCGAAGCGCCAGCGCAGGGTCCGGCCGGCGAGGAACGGGACGAGGCGCGTGCCCGCCGCCGGGATCGAATCCGGCACCGCCGCCTCGGCGCGTTCCAGGACGACCCGCTCGTCGTTGAGCGGCAGGCCGTAGAAACGCGCGCCGTTCTCGGACGCGAACGCCTCCAGGCGGTCGAGCGCGCCCTCCTCCTCGAAGACGGTCGCATAGGTTTCGAGCGCGAACGGGGCGTTGAAGATGCCCGCGCAGCCGCAGGCCGATTCCTTCGCCTCGACGCCGTGCGGCGCGCTGTCGGTGCCGAGGAAGAATTTGGGCGATCCCGACGTCGCCGCCTTGCGCACCGCCAGCCGGTGCGCCTCCCGCTTGGCGACCGGCAGGCAGTAAGCGTGGGGCCTGAGCCCGCCCTCGAACAGGGCGTTGCGGTTGAGGATCAGATGCTGCGGAGTGACCGTCGCCGCGACATTCGGGCCGGACGCGAGCACGAAATCGACCGCGTCGGCGGTGGTGACGTGCTCGAACACCATCTTCAGGCCGGGGAAGTCGCGGACCAGCCCCGAGAAAATGCGGTCGATGAACGCCTTCTCGCGATCGAACACGTCCACGTCGGCATCGGTCGCCTCGCCGTGGACGAGCAGAGGCATGCCGATCCGCTCCATCGCCGCCAGCACCCGCGCGATGTTGCGCACGTCCGTCACGCCGCGCGCCGAATTGGTCGTCGCATGGGCGGGATAGAGCTTGGCCGCGACCCACGCGCCCGACGCGAAGCCGCTTTCCACCTCCCGGGGGTCGGTCTCGTCGGTCAGATAGCAGGTCATCAGCGGCTCAAAGCCGGGCCCGGCGGCGGCGCGGATCCGCTCGCGATAGGCCGCGGCCGCCGCCGCGCCGGTCACCGGCGGGTCGAGGTTCGGCATCACGATGGCGCGGGCGAACTGCCGTGCGGTGAACGGCGCCACCGCGGCCAGCATCGCGCCGTCGCGCAAATGGACATGCCAGTCGTCGGGGCGGCGGATGACGAGGCGGTCGGGTGCGGCCATTCGTTTGTTATTCCTCCCCCGACCCCCTAACTCCGCTTCATGCCCGGGACCACCCTCGCCGACCGCGCCCTCCTCCGCCTCTCCGGCGACGACGTGCGGGGATTCCTCCAGGGCCTGGTCACCAACGACCTCACACTCCTGGCGCCGGATCGGCCGCTCTGGGCGGGCCTGCTCACCCCCCAGGGCAAGGCCCTGTTCGACTTCATCCTCTGGGCCGATGCGGACGACGTCCTCGTCGACTGCGAGGCCGAAGCGGCCGCCGATCTCATGCGCCGGCTGGTCATGTATCGCCTGCGCCGCACGATCGCGATCGCGCCCGAGCCGAACCTGTTCGTTCACTGGTCGCCCGGGCGGCCGGCCGGCGTTCCGGATCCCCGCCTGGCCGCGCTGGGGCAAAGATGGCTCGAGCCGGCGGGCGAAGCCGCGGGCGACCGATGGCATCACCACCGCCTCTGCCTCGGCGTCGCCGAGGGCCGGGCCGAGCTCGGCTCGGACAAGACGCTCTGGCTCGAATGCAATGCGAAGGAGCTCGGCGGCGTCAGCTTCGCCAAGGGCTGCTACGTCGGCCAGGAGAATACGGCGCGGATGAACTATCGCGCCAAGGTCAACCGCCGCCTGGTCGTGGTCGAGACGGCCGAGGCGGGCGAGCGCACCCGGATCGTCTATCCCGCGCTCGGCCTCGCCGTCGAGCACCGCCGCATCGACGATCTCGAAGGCGCGCTCATCCCGGACTGGCTGGCGGCCGCGCTTTAGTCGCCCTGCTTCCCACGGCCTGCCGGCCGCTCGATATCCGGCCACCCGCGCTGCGCCGCACCCCCGGGAACAGGGCGGACTAACCTGCGTTAATTCCCTTTCGCGGCTCTGCGCCGCCTGTTGGAGTAAGCGCCATGTCCACCGTCGTCGCCCCGCCACCGCTCCGGCCGTACGGCGAGACCCGCCTCGAGCGCATCGGCTGCTGGCTGTCCGAGACCGTCGCCGACGTTTCCGCCCATCCCTTCGCCCAGCTCGGCCTGTTCCTCGTCTGCGCCCTCTGGTACCTGGCCGGCTTCAGCATCGGCATCCTGACCGCGATCCTCTCGATCCTGGCGATCACATTGAGCCAGATGGTCCTCAACCGCCAGGCGGTGCGCGAGAAGGAAGCCCACCGCCGCGACCTCGCCCTCCACGCCAAGCTCGACGAGCTCGTCCTGGCGACGCGCGAGGCAAGGGACGAGATCGCCGGCGTGGAGGAGCTGGAGGAGGAGGAGATCGAGGAGCTGCGCCACGGCAACGTCGCCACGCTGCCGGCGCGGCGGCGGCGCGCGACGCGCTAACAGCCCCACTCCGCCTTAGTCCCCTCCCCCTCGATGGGGGAGGGCTAGGGTGGGGGTGGTCTCCGACGTGGAGCGCGGCGCCTCAGAATCATCACCAAGTTCTACCGCCACCCCCACCCCAACCCTCCCCCATCAAGGGGGAGGGAGTTTAGACCCGCAGCGGCAGAGAA
>JAXDPC010000236.1:0-5824 GCA_034668525.1 Sphingomonadales bacterium | reverse complement strand
CCAGGGGTTCCAGCGATAGGACCAGGAATTGCCGAACGAGCCCTGCGGGCCGCCATGGATGAGGTAGGCGACCGGCAGCCGGTCGCCGCCGCCTTCCGGGCGGACGATCTGCCCCCAGACGCGGTCGCCGCGGGCGCCGGCGAAGGAGAAGCGCTCGACGTGCGGTAGGTCGAGCCCGGCGAGCCTGTCGGCATTGACCCGGGTGAGCTGCTGCGGCCCGCCGCGGCGGGGAAGGCGATAGAGGTCGTCGGGCGCGGTCAGGCTGTTGAGCGTGTAGAGGACGCCGCCGCCGCGCATAGCGGAGACGTTGCCGACCGTGCCGCCCTCGGTCAGCCTTGTGACGCGGCCGCTGCGCGCGTCGACACGGAACAGGGGCGTGTCGAGCAGCTCGCCCGCGGTGACGTAGAGGCTGCGCCCGTCCGGCGCCCAGGCGATCGAGCCGACCGAGCGGTCCCAGCTTTGGGTCAGCGCGTGGACCTCGCCGCTGTCGAGGTCGCGCAGGAACAGCACCTGGCGGTCGGCTTCGTAGCCGGGGCGGCGCATCGCGACATAAGCGAGCCAGCGCCCGTCGGGCGAGACGGTCGGCATCGTGTCGGTCGCCTGATTGGCCTCGGTGAGGTTGACCGGCGACCCGCTGCCGTCGGCGGGCGCAGCGTAGATGTCGAGGTCGGTCGAGTTGGGCTCGCTCGAGCCGCCTTCGCGCAAAGTGAAATAGAGGGTGCGGCCGTCCGCGCTCCAGCCGATCTCCTCGCCGCCGCCGAACGGCCTGGTCGGCGCGTCGCCGACCAGGGTCCCGGCAACCGGCGTCCCCGCCCCCTGCGGCCGGCCGTCGACCAGCGGCAGGGTGAAGAGGCGCGAGCGCACGCCCGGCTCGGCCCACGCATCCCAGTGGCGCACGAAGGTCTCGTCGTAGACCCGTCCCGAGCCGCGGCCCTGCTCCGCGTCGGGGACATTGTCGCAGTTGAAATCGGCGCAGGCATTGTTGCGGTCGGCCCAGATCGCGATCCGGTCGCCGGACGGCGCCAGCGAGTAGCCGGCGATGTCGCCCTCGAGCCTCGTCACCTGCTCGGCCGCCCCGGCGCCGGACGCCGCGACCCGCCAGAGCTGGTCGGAGCCGGAAGCGTTGGAGAGGAAATAGATCCAGCGCCCGTCCGCCGAGAAGCGCGGATCGTGCTCATTATGCTCGGCGGTGGACGCGATCCGCACCGGCTCGGCGCCGGCGCGGCGCAGGTCGAGCAGCCAGAGATCGGTACGGCCGCGATTGGCGGCAAGATCGGTCTCGCGCAGCTGGTAGACGACCCAATTGCCGTCGGGCGACGTTGCCGGAGCCGCGATCCGGCGCATCGTGGCGAGATCGGTGGCGGTGATCGGGCGCGCGTCGGCCGCAACCGGTGCGAGCGCCAGCGCGGCGAGGCCGGCGAAGACGAGCTTGTGCATGCGGCTGCCCTTAGACCCGAATCGTTACGGCGTCACGCGCGCAGAAAGGGCCCCTAGAGGCTGCGCCCCGTGATCCTGGCGATCTCGCGGGTGACGAGCTGCTCGACCAGCTCGGGAAGGTGCTGGTCGAGCCAGTCCTTGAGCATCGGCCGCAGCATGTCGCGCACGACCGCTTCGAGCGCTCCATCGCCGGCGGCAGCGGCTTCCCCGCGCTCGCTGAGGGCGCTCAGGGCCGCCAGCTTCTGCCGGCTGGCGGCGGCAGCGTTGGCAGACAGGAGCCCACCGGCCTCGGCCACCGGATCGTCGAGCTCGAGCACGTCCTCGGGCTCCTCATGCTCGAAGGACGGCGCATCGGCCCGCACGGCGCGGCGCTGGCCGCGCGTCGAAGCGGCGGCGGCGCGGCCGTCCTCGGCGATCACGCGCTTGATGGAGGCGAGGATCTCCTCCATCGACGGGTCTTGCTGGATATCCCCCATAATGAGGGCCTTATCCCTCATTCTTCGCGCCCTGTCACTCGGGAGTTTGCGGGGGGCCCACCATAGTATCGCGGCGCTCCTCGATCGGAGCGGCCGCCGCCGGGCCGGTGACGGTACGGGTCGAGACCGGCTGCGCGTCCTCGTCGTCCGACCAGTCGGACCAGCGCCGGCTGACGCGGTTGTAATTGGCGACCGGATCGTAGAGCGCGCCGCCATCGAGATTGAGGTCCTCGGCCTCGGCGCGTCCCATCGCGTTCAGCAAAGCGAAGCCGGCGACATAGGCGTCGCGCCGGGCCGTGACCAAGGCGACCTGGCTGTTGAGCAGCTCCTGCTCGGCGTTGAGGACGTCGAGGACGTTGCGCGTGCCGACCGTCTGCTCGGCGCGCGTGCCCTCGAGGGCGAGCGTGTTCGCCGCGACCGCGACCTCGTTCGATTCGATCGCCTCCAGCGCCGCCTGGTAGCTGGCGAAGGCGGCGCGGGTGGAGGCGACGACGAAGCGCTCGGTCTCGACGCCGCGCTCGAGCAGCTGGCCGCGCAGCGCCTGCGCCTGGCGGACCCGGGCCCCGACCACGCCGCCCTGGTAGATCGGGATCCGCGCCTGGACCCCGACCGCCGCGGTGCTGATCGAATTGGCGTTCCCGGTGCCGCCGAACTGCTGATCGGCCGAGCCGAGATAATTGGTATAGTCGCCCTGGGAGACGCCGGAGACGGTCGGCAGGCGGCCCGCGCGCGCGACCGAGACGTCGCGCCCGGCGGCGCGGATCTGGGCGGCGATCGAGATCAGATCCGGATTGCTGGCGAGCGCGATCTCGACCGCCTCGTCGGCGGTGCGGGGCAGCGGCGGCAGCGGCGGCGGCGGCTGGAGGTCGGCCGGCAGCTCGCCGATCACCCGGCGATAGGATTCCTCGCTCGAGCGCAGCCGGCCCTGGGCGCCGGCGAGGTTGCTGCGCGCCAGCGCCAGCCGCGCCTCCGACTGGGCGACGTCGGTGCGGGTAAGGTCGCCGACTTCGAAACGGTCGCGGGTGGCGCGCAAATTGGTTTCGAGAACGCGGACCTGGCCCTGGTTCAGATTGACGATCATCCGATCACGGATGACGTCCATGTAGACGCTCACGGCTTCGGTGAAGATGTCGCCCTCGGTGGCGCGCAAGGCGGCGCGGCCGGCGAAGACGCGCTCATTGGCGGCGCCGATCCGGTTGCGGTTCGCCCCGCCCTCGAAGATCGGATAGCTGACGTCGACGCCGGCGTTGAAGTTGCGGCCGTTGCCGAAGCCGCCCTGGCTCGAATAGACATTCTGGTTCACACCGGCATTGGCGGAAATCTGCGGCCGCCGCGCGGCGCGGGCGATCGCCACATTCTCGTCGAGCGAGCGCAGCTGCGCGCGCTGCCCCATGATCGTCGGATTGGTCGCATAGGTCTTGACCAGCGCCTCGCGCAGGGTCTCGCCATGCGCCGCCGCAGCCGTCACCATCGCGGCAAGACCCGCGGCCGCCAACAAAGCTCCCCGCATCGAAACCCTACTCCGCTCTCTCGAAACTGAACATGCGCGGCGCGGCAAAGCCGGGCAGGACCGCCGCCGCCGCGTCGCTGAAGATGGTGAAGCCGAAGCCGCCGCCCGCCTTGCGGCCGATGCCGAGCCGGGTGACGCCCTGGTCCAGGATCGCGGCGGCCAGGCGCCCGCCCTCGGCGAGCTGGGCGACGATCGCATCGGGGAGGCGCTCGACCGCGCCGTCGATCAGGATCAGATCGTAAGGCGCGCCCGCTTCATGCCCTGCGGCGAGCGGCCCCTCGACCAGCTCGACGCCGGTGCCGGCAAGCGCCTCGCGCGCGAACGCCGCCAGCCGCGCATCCTCCTCGACGGCCACGACCGAGGCGACCAGCCGGTCCATCACGGCGGCGGCATAGCCGGTCGCCGCGCCGACCACCAAAGCGCGCTCGCGGCCGCGCGGGCCCGCCTCGCTCAGGAGGCGCGCGGTCGCCATCGCCGGGCTGAGCTCGCGTCCGCCGCCGAGAGGCACGAGCGCGTCGGCATAGGCCATCGAGACCCGCTCGAGCGGCACGAAACGCTCGCGGGGCACGGCGCCGACGGCGGCGAGAACCCGCGCGTCGGAGACTCCCGTCGTCCTCAGCTGGCTCGCGACCATCGCACTGCGCATCTCGTTGAAATCGTAATCGCTCATCGGGGCCTTTATCGCACGACTGTCTTAGCTAGACAATACACCTTATGTCCTCAGGCTTGTATCGGCCACGCCGGTGAGCGCCAAGCCGATAAGGTGCCACCTCCGCCGCCTTTCAAGGGCAGCAAGAGCCATGCCACGATCCTGCCCTGCCGCGCGCGTCGAGGAAAGGTGAGAAATGTCCGAAATCGCACAGCAAGCGTCCGTCTGCGGACAGGAAGGGCTGCGCTCGGCGCAATCCGTTGACATTCGCGGCCGCGCCACGCATTTCCCCGCTCGGCGGCCCGATGGCGGAGTGGTTACGCAGAGGACTGCAAATCCTTGCACGCCGGTTCGATTCCGGCTCGGGCCTCCAGCCTTTGACGATGACCGCCTCAGCGGTTGGCGCCGAGGGCCTGGCGGATAAAGCGGCCGGCGGAAATGCCGCGCAGCAAGGCGACGCGGTAGCGATCGACCACCGCACGGTCGTTCCAGCGCCCCTGCGGCCACTCCTCGACCAGCCGGCGCATCATGCCGGCATCGAGCGTTTCCGCCGCCTCCGGACAGTCCGCGATCGCGGCGACCTCCTCGGCGATCGCGCCGCGCGCGCCGCACAATCCCTCATGCCAGTCCGGCGCCTGCATCCCCTTGCGCGGCTCGTGCACCAGCGCCGCCGGAAGGCGATCGGCGAAGGCGCGGCGGGCAAGCGCGCGCGGCCAGCCGTCGGCGAGATACTGGTCGAGCGGCACCGACAGGCAGAATTCGGCCAGACGGCGGTCCGACGCGGGATGGCGCTGATCGACGCCCCAGCCGCCGAGCGTACCCTTGATGTAATTGCCGGGGTCGATGCGGCGCAGCATTCGGACGCGCATCGCGACCGAATCCGCGAGAGGGCGGCAATCGATGTCGTGGCCCCGCTCCGCCGCCCGCCGGAGGACGCCGAGCCGGCCGGCCTGGGCCGGATCGATGGCCGCGATCGCGCCCAGGCTGAGGTCCGCCCCGCGCAGCCGAGCGATGGCGCGCCACGCGGGCCTCGGCACGATCGGTCCGAGCGTCTGCGCGGCGATCGTGCCGAGCCTGTTGCCGCGCCCGCGCAGGCGCGCCGTCTCCCGGGCCAGCCGCACCAGCCGCCCGCGCCGGAGCAGGCTGTGGAGAAAAGTGAAGCCGTGAAAGCTGAAGGTCGCATTGCCCGCGATCCCCGTCAGCAGCACCTTGAGCCCGCGGCGCTTCGCCTCGTCGAGCGTCGCCGCGACCCAGACTCCGTTGCACAGATTGAGGAAGGGGCGCTCGAACAGGAAGAAGTTGCGGCCGAGCTCGTCGAGGGGAGAGACGCCGGACGGCGCGATCCGGACATGATCGAGATTGGGATGGATTGCGGCGACCGCCTCGGCCAGGGGCCCCTCGTCGGGGATGACGGCGTCCAGACCGGAGACGTCGTAGCCCTCGCGCGGAACGGCGGTGAAGCCGACGACCCTTTTTCCCTCCGGGGCGAGCAGCCGCGCCGCGGTCGCTGCGACCGCCGAGCTGTCCAGCCCGGCGCTGAGATGGGAGGCCACCCGGTCGCCCGCGCCCCGCAGGCGCGCCGCCACGGCGCGGTCGAGCTGCTCGCGCAGGGCCTCGGCATAGTCCTCGGGCCGCTTCAGGCGCAGCTCGGCCGGCCGCGGATCCCAGAAGCGGCGCGCCTTCAGGCCGCCCGCCTCGATCGAGACCATTTCGCCGGCGCAGACCTTCTCCACGCCCTCGAAATAGGTTTCG
>JAXDPC010000235.1:0-7046 GCA_034668525.1 Sphingomonadales bacterium | reverse complement strand
GGCGGTGCTGGATCGTCCAGATCGGCCAGGCGAGGAAGAGGCCGAGCACGAGCAGGGCGAGGATCCAGGCGAGCGGCCTCTTGCCGGGAAGCACCGAGGCGACCGAGAAGCGGCGCTCGTCGGCCTTGCCGAGCTGCGCCTCGCCCTCGGTCACCCGCTCGACCGCCACCTCGACGTCGGCGGCGTCGGCCGCGGCGGGGAGGAAACGGAGGATGTGGCTGCCGATCCTGATGTCGCCGCCGCTGCCGAGTGCGATCGCGCCCCGCGCCACCTTGCGGCCATCGAGCTCGATCGACAGGCCCGGCCCGGCTGCGACCTCCAGCCGGTCGGCGTTCCACAGAATCTCGGCATGGCGCAAGGCGACGGCGAGGTCGGTCAGGTGAATGTCGCTCGCCGGGTCGCGGCCCACGGTCAGCCGCTCGCCATCGACCCGCGCGGTGCGGACGATCTCGCGCCCCTCGGCGCTGCGCGAGACGGTGCGGAGCAGATAGGCCACCGCCGCTACCAGTAGAAGAACACGCTGACGACGTGCGCGATGAGCGCGGCGATCGTCGCGAAGGTGAGCGGGACGTGGACGTAGAGCCAGACCTCGAGCAGCGCCCGAATGCGCAAGTGCCGGCGGATCCGGGCGAGCGCGGCGGCCTTGCGTTCGAGCAAGTCGACGACGCGCGCGGTCTCGGGCGTCGGCGTACGCGTCCGCATCGCCCTCAGCGCGGCGGCGTTGCGGCAATTCGAATAATTGCCCGTCAACCGCCGTACGAGGCCGCCGCGGAAGGGATCCTCCGCCAGCGAGAGGCGGACGATGCCGGCCTCATCCTCGCCCAGCGGCTGTGCGGCGGCCTGGAGCTGCTGGTCGATCTTGACGACCGCGTCGATCATCTGCGGCCGCGTCATCTCGGCGCGGTTGTCGCTGAGCTCGTCCGGCAGGGTCGCATAGACGGAGATGCCGTAGACGCCCGAGAGGATCACCAGCATCATCAGCGCATAAGCCAAAGTGTGGACGTTCCAGCCGAACTGGAAACCGGTGTGGAGCGTGGCGACCACGACCAGCGAAAGGCCGAGATAGACGTGGGCCGAGGTCCAGGCCTTGAGCGACCAGCGGCCGCGGGTCATCGCCCGCTTGCGGACCCCGAGCAGGGTCAGCCAGAGGATGAGCAGCGCCCCGATCGTCCCGAGCCCATAGCCGAGCCAGGAGCCGCCATTGTGCCGCGGCTGCACGTCGGTCGCGGCGTAGGCGATCGCGGCCGCGAGCGAGACCAGCAAAGCGACCTTGAGCCAGCGGAAGCGGCGGTGGCGCAGAAAGCCCTCGTGGCTGCCGCCGCTGCCCAGGCGCGTCCGCTCTGCCCCCCTGCTCGCCATAGATCGGCGGTTTCCCTCCCTTTCCGTTACCCCTACTCAACAAACCCACTCTCCGTCATCCCGGACTTGATCCGGGATTCATGAACCGGAGCCACTGAGAATTCTCACGGTCCGTGTTCATGGATTCCGGCCTTCGCCGGAATGACGGCTTGCCTTGGCTACCCGCGCACCTCCCCCTCAGCCGCCGAGCCGCGCCACCGACAGGAACTGCTCGGGCGCCACCCTGATCGCCGCGCCGGTCGGGCAGGCGCGGACGCAGGCCGGCCCACCCTCGATCCCGGCGCACATGTCGCACTTGATCGCCTTCTTCGGAGTCTCGGGATCGACCCGCTGCTCGGTCCATTTCTTGGACGGCTCGCCCGGACCGGGGCCGAAGCCGAACAGCAGCCAGGAAAGCAGAGGCGGCTTCCGGGGCGGCACCTTCTCCATCCGGATCACGCCATAGGGGCAGTTGCGCTGGCAGTTGCCGCAGCCGATGCAGCTGTCGTCGATGAAGACCTCGCCGTCGGCGCCGCGATGGATCGCGTTGGGCGGGCAGTCGGCCATGCAGTGCGGATGCTCGCAATGGCGGCACGAGGTCGGCACGTGGAGATGCGCGTAGGTCTTGCCGGCTTCCCGGTTGAGCCGCGAAAGCCCCTCGTGGCTGTCGGCGCAGGCTTTCTCGCAATTGTCGCAGCCGACGCAGAGCTTCTCGTCGATGAGCAGCACGTCCGTGGCCTCGCCGATGCCGTTCTCGATCAGGAAGGAGGCGACTGACGAGTACATGTCGACGACGCCGCCGAACTCGTCCTTCTTCTCCTCGATGAAGGCATTGAGCTGGCGGCGCGAGGCCATGTCGACCCTGGCCTTGGCGAGAAGGTCCGGCTTGCGCTCGAGCAGGCGCCGAAAGGCGGCGCCGTCGATCCGGATCACCTCGGACTTGATCGCCGCCCGCACGGTCGCGGTGCGCCGGCCGCCGTCGATCAGGGCCATCTCGCCGACGTAGGAGCCTGCTGGAAGATATGACAGGAAGACCGGCCTGCCGCCGATGCTCTTCTCGACCACCATCGAGCCCTGGCGGATGACGAAGATGTCGATCCCCTCCTCGCCCTCATTGATGATCGCCTCGCCGGCGCGGACGCTCTTCACCTCCGCCGTCTCCAGCACCTCGGCGAGGTCGTCGGGGGTCAGGCCGGAGCCGAACATCTGGAGGAGCTGGCGCTCGATCGAGATGCGGGTGATCGCGCGGCGCGCCGCCGGCACCGCCGACATCAGCTTCAGCGCCGCCATCCGCGGCACCTCGACCAGGATCGAATCCTCGGCCGCGCGCACGGTCGCGCCGCGCCGCCGCCCCGAGATCAGGCCGACCTCCCCAAAGATCGAGCCGGTGCCGATCGGCACCGTGATCGACGGATCGGCCTGGCTGACCTCGACCCGCACCGACCCTTGCGCGATCGCGAACAGCGACGAGCCCGGCGCGTTGCGCTCGAACACGACCTCGCCGGCGCGGCAGAAGCGCGCCTCGCTGTCGAGCATGAACTCGCGCATCTGCAGCGGCGACAGCTCATTCAAGATGGTGACGCTGCCGCGCAGCAGCTCCAGCCACGCCTCGACGGGCCGGCGCCCGGGAAGGCCGCGGAACTTCGCTTCGAGGATCGGCTCGTCGGCGGGCTTCAGATCGAGATTGCCGTTGATGAACTCGACGACGTCATGGCCCTGGTTCATGCAATGCTTGATCAGCGGATAGCCGGCCAGCGCGCCGATCACGAAGATGCCGGGCACCGTCGATTCGAAGGTGGGAGAGAGCTTCGGATAGGAGACGCGGTCGGCGCTGGTGAACTGGACGCCCGTGCCCGGGACGATCGCCTTCTTCCCGTCCTTGTCCTCGAACGCTGCGCAACAGCCCTCGACGAAGGCGCGTGGCGGCGCCGAGCCCATGCGCGCGATGACGCGGTCGCAGCGCGCCTTGAGCTCGCCGTCGCGCGTATCGAAGGTGATCCAGTCCCTGTCGATCGCCGAGGCCGTGGTCTCGCGCAGCACCGTCATCCGTCCCTCCGCTTCGGCGGCGACCAGGGCCTTGACGTTGGCGTCCTTGGCGGTGGCGAACTCGGCCGAGCGGTTGACGATGGTTACTGTGTTGCGCTGCTCCGGATCGGCGGCGAGGCCGAGCGCATTCTCGATGCCGGCGTCGCCGGCGCCGATCACGACGATATGCTCGTCGACATATTCGCCCGGGTCGTCGAGCTGGTACTGGACCGTGGCGCCCTCCCCGACCGGGCAGCGCACCAGGTTGGGATTGCCCTGGGTGCCGATGGCGAGGATCACATTCTCCGCCTCGATCGCCTCGCCCGTGGTCATCGTCAGCGTGAAGGCGCCCTTTTCGCCGGCGATCGACTTGACCTCGGCGTTCAGCATCACGTTGATTCTGTGCTCGGCGGCGAGCCGGTCCCAGGTGCCGAGCACCGCCTCGCGCTTGCCCGCCGCGAAGTCCATGTCCGAGCGCAGCACCAGCTGGCTCGGCGTCGCCATCACATGCTTGCCCTTCTGATATTTGTAGATGGTGTCGGAGAGGTGATCGGTCTTCTCGAGCAAGACATGGCTGAGGCCGAGCTGGGCGGCGCGCGCGGCGGCGCCGAGCCCGGCCGGGCCGGAGCCGACGATCGCGATCCGGAAGGTTGAGGTCACTTCGTTCCCCGGCAGCCGCTCAGGCCGCCAGTGTAGCAGCGAAGGGCGGGGGCGCCAGACTTGACCGCCGGCTTTTTGCAGCGATGATCCGGCGCATGGCCAAGCCTCCCGGATACGCCGCCACCATCGCCCTCGCGGGCGCCGGCCTGATCGCCCTGGCCGCGGTCGGAGTCGCGATCGCGCGCTCCGGGGGGAGCGAGCGCGCCGAGGCCCCGGCCAACGTGCAGGCGCCGGCGGCGACTCCGGAGGCCATGATCGCCGAGGTCGAGGAGCGCCTCCGCCGCGATCCGGACAACGACCAGGGCTGGTTCAACCTCGGCATCCTCTACCGCGAGGCCCGCCGCTTCCCCGAGGCCGAGCGCGCCTTCCGCCGCGCGATGGAGCTGCGTCCGCGGAATGCCGATTACGTCGCCTATCTCGGCGAGACCTTGCTCCTGATCGCGGGCCGCGATCCGCCGCCGGAGGCCGAAGCCCTGTTCCGCCGCGCGCTCGCGCTCGATCCGGCCAATCCCCAGGCGCATTATTATCTCGCGACATTGCGCGACCATCGCGGCGACCACAGCGGCGCGGTCGAGGCCTTGCTCGCTCTGCTGCGCCAGGCGCCCGCCGGCGCGCCTTGGGAGCCGCAGGTACGCGAGGCGGCGGTGCGCATCGCCGAGGAGAATGGGATCGACATCGCCGGCCGCCTCCCTCCTCCGCCGCGCTCGACCGCCACGGCTGGAATTCCAGGTCCGACCCGCGCGCAGATCGACGCGGCCCGCGCCATCCCGCCCGGCCAGCAGGACGCGATGGTGAAAGGCATGGTGGACAGGCTGGCGGGGCGCCTCCGGCAAAATCCGCGCGACGCCGAAGGCTGGATCCGGCTGATGCGCTCGCGGATGGTCCTGAACGAGCCGGAAGCGGCTGCAGAGGCCCTCCGCTCGGGCCTCGCGGCCTTCCGGGACGACGCGGCCACTCAGCAACGCCTGAGGACGGCGGCGCAGGAGCTCGGCATAACCGGCGGCTGAGCTTGCGTGGCCGGGGCGCCAACCGCATAGGGCGGGGCATGGACTGGAACCCTTCCGGCTGGCGGAGCCTCGAGGCGCGGCAGCAGCCGGCCTATGACGATCCCGCTGCGCTCGAGGCGGCGACGCGCGAGCTCGCCGCTTATCCGGCCCTGGTCGGGACCGAGGAGGTCGATGCGCTGAAGCGGGCGCTCGCCGAAGCGCAGGCGGGCCGCGCCTTCCTGCTCCAGGGCGGCGATTGCGCCGAGAGCTTCGCGGAATTCTCGCCCGACGCCATTGCCGGCAGGGTCGGGCTGATCCTGGCCATGGCCGCAGGGATCGCCGCCGCTTCCGGCCTGCCGGTGGTCCGCGTCGGCCGCATCGCCGGCCAGTTCGCCAAGCCGCGCACCGCCGACCCCGAGGTCCGCGGCGAAACCGCCCTCCCCGCCTATCGCGGCGACATCGTCAACGGCCTCGCCTTCGATGCCGCCGCGCGGCGGGCGGACCCGGAGCGCCTGTTCCGCGCCTGGGCGCAGTCGGCGGCGACTTTGAGCCACGTCCGCGCCCTCGCCGACGCCGAGGACGCGCCGGTCTATTCCAGCCACGAAGCCTTGCTGCTCCCGTTCGAGGAGGCCCTGATCCGCCGCGACCCGGCGGGCCGCTGCTACGGCAGCTCCGGGCATCTGCTCTGGATCGGCGACCGCACCCGCTTCGTCGGCTCCGCCCATGTCGAGTTCGCGCGCGGCCTCGCCAACCCGCTGGGCGTCAAATGCGGCCCGTCGCTCGACGCCGACACCTTGCTGCGCCTGCTCGACTTGCTCGATCCGGAACGGGAATCCGGCCGCATCACCCTGATCTCCCGGATGGGCCATGACGAAATAGGCCGCCGCCTGCCGCCTCTGCTCCGTGCCGTCCGCCGCGAGGGCCGGCCCGTGCTCTGGTGCTGCGATCCGATGCACGGCAACACGGTCGAGACCCGCTCCGGCTTCAAGACGCGGCCGCTCGACCATGTCTTCGCCGAGCTCTCCGCCTTCTTCGCGGCGGCGGTGGCCGAGGGCGTGTTCCCGGGCGGAATCCATGTCGAGATGACCGGCCGCGACGTCGCCGAATGCACCGGCGGCGGCGTCGCCGAGGCGGACCTCGGCGCGCGCTACGACAGCCATTGCGACCCGCGGCTCAACGCGTCCCAGGCCATGGCCCTCGCCGCGCGGGCGGGGCGCCTGCTCGCCGACCGCCGCGCCCGGGCCGCGGCCTGACGTCGCCTGGAGGAAACCGCCGATGAAGACCGCCATCCTGCTCGCCGCCGCCCTGATCTTCCCCGGCTGCGCGCCGTCTCCGGCCGATCCCGGCGCGGCGGAGACGTCCTTGGAAAGCGCGACCCTGCGCCTAGGCGAGGCGGCGCGGCTCCGTGGCGTCAGGGTTCGGGTGTTGCGGGTGGTCGAGGACAGCCGCTGCCCCGCCAGCGTGCAATGCGTGCAGGCCGGCACCGTTCGGCTGGCGGCCAGGCTTTCCGACGAGCGGGGGACTCGCGAGGTGATGCTCAGCCTCGGCGTCGCCGAGCCCCTCGCCGGCAGGCGCTCGTTGCGCCTCCTCGCCGCCTGCCCCTATCCGCGAGCGCCGGGAGCGATCGCTTCCGCCGACTACAGCTTCCTGATCGCGACCGGCGCCGACGGCGCGGAACGGCCGGCCCTCTACGCTTGCCCTTCAGCTTGACAGCGGCGCCCCGCCGCCCATATGCGGCGCTTCGCTCCCGCTCCGGCGGGCACGTGGCCCCTTCGTCTAGCGGTCCAGGACGTCGCCCTCTCACGGCGAAAACACGGGTTCGAGTCCCGTAGGGGTCACCAAATCAAAATGGTCGGCCAGCGATGCGCAGTGCCGCAGTCGGCCATCGCCGCCTTTCAGAACCGTCTCGTCGTCACGTCCTGCGGCTCGCATTGGGCCTGGAAGCCGCCGGCGATGGAAAGCTCGCCGGTCACCCTGTCGATCCGGAACGACGGGCTGTTCATGAAATTGATCGCGGCCTTGCCGGTGATCTCGGTG
>JAXDPC010000234.1:0-3212 GCA_034668525.1 Sphingomonadales bacterium | reverse complement strand
GTTCGAGCAGGCCGGCGCGCTTCTGGCGCCGCGGCGCCGCGCGCGGCGCGCTCCTCGTCTTGGCCGGGCGCCCGCGCTGCGCGGCCCCTCCCCTCGCGATCCTGGCCGTGGTCATCGGGCCGCCTCCACGATCCGCTCCACCAGCTCGGCATAATCGATGCCGCGATAGCGCGCCTGCTCGGGCACCAGGCTGAGCGGCGTCATGCCGGGCTGGGTGTTGACCTCGAGAAGATACAGGCCTTGCGGGCCCTGTTCGTCGTCCCAGCGGAAGTCCGCGCGCGAGCAGCCCCGGCAGCCGAGCAATCGGTGCGCCTTGAGCGCCATCGCCATCGCCTCCGCCGCAATCTCCTCCGGGATCTGGGCGGGGCAGACATGGACGGTGAGGCCGTCCGTATATTTGGCGTCGTAATCGTAGAAGCCGGTGGTCGGCTTCAATTCGGTGACCGCCAGCGCCTCCTCGCCGAGCACGGCGACGGTGAGCTCGCGGCCGCGGATGAAGGGCTCGGCGAGCAATCGCGGGAAGTCCTGCCAGGGGCCGCTCACGTCGCGGCCGATCGGATCGCCGTAATTGCCTTCGCGGGTGATGATGGCGACGCCGACCGAGCTGCCCTCGTTGACCGGCTTGAGCACGTAGGGCCGCGGCATCGGATCGGCTTCGTGCAGGCTTCCGCTCTCGACGATCGTCCCTTCCGGCATGCGGATGCCGTGCGGGACGAGGATCATCTTGGTCAGCTCCTTGTCGATCGCGATCACCGAGGTCTCGAGTCCGCTATGGGTGTAGGCGAGGCCCATCAGGTCCATCAGGCCCTGCACCGTGCCGTCCTCGCCCGGCGTGCCGTGGAGCGCGTTGAAGACGACGTCGGGCTTCGCTTCGAGCAGTCTCGCGGCGACGTCGCGGCCCATGTCGATCCGCGTGACGCGATGGCCCCGGCTCTCGAGCGCATCGGCGACACCGGCGCCGGTGACGAGCGAGACCTCGCGCTCCGTCGACCAGCCCCCCATCAGCACCGCGACATGGAGGGGCGACATAGGCGCGCTCACCGACGACCCCCGTTCGGTTTTCCCTGATGCAAGCTCACCCGCCTCGCCCCACACGCTGGATTTCCCATTCCAGCTGGATCCCTGAATGCCCGTAGACGCGGCGGCGCACCTCCTCGCCCAGCGCCTCGATGTCGGCGGCGCGAGCATTGCCCAAGTTCAGGAGGAAGTTGCAATGCTTTTCAGAGACTTGCGCCTCCCCGATGGTGAGACCGCGGCAGCCGGCCGCGTCGATCAGCTTCCAGGCCTTGGTGCCCGGCGGATTCTTGAAGGTGGAGCCGCCGGTGCGGCTGCGCAGCGGCTGCGACGCTTCGCGCTCGGCCGCGATCCGGTCCATCTCGGCCCCGATCGCGGCGCGATCGCCGGGCACGCCTTCGAACAGGGCCTCGACCACGACCGCGCCTTCGGGGACCTCGCTGTGGCGATAGGTGTAGCCGAAGCGCGCCCTGGGCCAGGTCTCGACGCTGCCGTCGCGCCGGACCAGGGTCGCCTCGACCAATATGTCGGCGACCTCGCGGCCATAGGCGCCGGCGTTCATCCGGACCGCGCCGCCGGCGGTGCCGGGAATGCCGCGAAGGAATTCGAGGCCGGCGATATGGGCGTCGCGCGCCTTGGACGCGACACTGATCCCCATCGCCCCGCCGCCGGCGCGGACGCGGTTTCCCTGCTCGATGTGGACGTGCGCCATCGCCTTCGGGAGCCGCACCACGACGCCGGGAACGCCGCCGTCGCGCACGATCAGGTTGGAGCCGACGCCGACGGGGAGGACGGGGACGGCCGGGTCGAGCTCGTGCAGGAAGCGGGCGAGATCGTCGGCGTCCCTGGGCCTCGCCAGCCACTCGGCCGGCCCGCCGGCGCGGAACCAGATGAAATCGGCGAGGGAGCCATTTGCTTGGAGGGAGCCGGCGAGCGGCGGCAGTTCCTCCCCATGCGCAGCATGGGGAGGGGGACCAGCCGAAGGCTGGTGGAGGGGTATTGTCGCGGCCTCGCCAAGTACCCCTCCACCATGCTTCGCCTGGTCCCCCTCCCCACCGCTTCGCGGCAGGGAGGAACTTGAAGGCGTCGCACGGCTCACTTGTTCAGCCTTGCGCAGCGGATGCCGTCGGCGAGGCCCGCCGCCCATTTGGTGATGTCGCCGGCGCCGAGGCAGATCACCATGTCGCCGCGCGCCGCGATGTCGCGCAGATTCTGGCAGAGGTCGTCGAAATCGGCGACCGTCTTGGCGGCGCGGTGGCCTCGCTCCTTGAGGCCTTCGACCAAAGCCTCGGCATCGACCCCCTCGATCGGCTCCTCACCGGCCGGGTAGACTGGGGTCACATAGACGATGTCGGCGTCGTTGAACGCGCCCTGGAACTCCTCCATCAGGTCGCGAAGGCGGGTGAAGCGATGCGGCTGGACGACCGCGATGACGCGCCCCTCGGCGCCTTCGCGGGCGGCCGAGAGGACGGCGCGGATCTCGGTCGGGTGGTGGCCGTAATCGTCGATGATGGTCGCGCCCTGGATCTCGCCGACGCGGGTGAAGCGGCGCTTGACGCCGTGGAACTTTTCGAAGCCGCGGGCGATCGTTTCGTGCGGGATGCCGAGCTCGGCGGCGACGCCGATCGCGGCGAGCGCGTTCTGGACGTTGTGGCGGCCGGGCATCGGCAGCTCGATATCTCCGATCGTCGCGACATGGCCGCTGCGGTCGCGCAGGGAGACGTCGAAGCGGTTGCCGCCGGGGACGGGGCGGACATTGTCCCCGCGGACGTCTGCCAGCGCGGCGAAGCCGTAGGTGACGACGCGCCGGTCGCGCAGGCGCGGAATGATGGTCTGCACCTCGGGATGGTCGACGCAGAGCAGAGCGGCGCCGTAGAAGGGCACGTTCTCGACGAACTCGACATAGGCGTCCTTGGCCTTTTCGAAGCTGCCGTAATGGTCGAGATGCTCGGGATCGATGTTGGTGACGACGGCGATGGTGCCGTCGAGGCGGAGGAAGGAACCGTCGCTCTCGTCGGCCTCGACCACCATCCATTCGGACGAGCCCAGACGGGCGTTCGAGCCGTAGGCGTTGATGATGCCGCCGTTGATCACGGTCGGGTCGATGCCGCCGGCGTCCAGCATTGCCGCGATCATCGACGTCGTCGTCGTCTTGCCGTGCGTGCCCGCCACCGCGACGGTCAGCTTCAGCCGCATCA
>JAXDPC010000233.1:0-6326 GCA_034668525.1 Sphingomonadales bacterium | reverse complement strand
GCAATTCAGCATCCCCGACGGCCTGGCGAGCAGCGAGAGCATCGAGGCGGCGCTCGCTTCGGCCCTCGCGCGGGGCGCGGCGCACGAGGTGGTCTCGGCCGGCGACTGGCGGGAGCAGCTCGCCGCCAACGATGTGATCCGCGCCGATTATGCGGTCGATCCCGCGCCGAACGCGCCCCTCGAGACGCTGTGCGCGACGGTCCGCATCGTCGGCGACCTGATGGAGGTGTGGGCGCCGACGCAGGCGCCGGGCCTCGCCCGCGCCGCCGCCGCGCGCGCCACCGGCTTCGCCGAGAGCGCGATCACCGTCCATCCGACTCTGGTCGGCGGCGGCTACGGCCGCAAGATGGAGATGGACGCGATCGAGCAGGCGGCGCTGATGGCGCTGAAGCTCGGCCGGCCGGTCCAGCTCACCTGGCCCCGGATCCAGGAGCTGAAGCGCGACCGGATGCGCGCGCCGGCGCTGGCGCGGATGGCGGCGCGGTTCGGCAACGGCGCGACCATCGCCGCCTGGCAGGCGCGGATCGTTACGCCGGCGACGGCGGCGCCGCTGCTGGAACGCCTCCGCGCCGGATGGCTGCTCGGCGAATCCGAATCCGCCGACCTGGCGGGGGCGGTGCCGCCTTATGCGATCCCCGCAGTCTCGGTGGAGCGCGTACCGGTCGAGATCGGACTCGAGACGGGCCTGTGGCGCTCGGGGGCCTACGGCGCCACCTGCTTCTTCACCGAATGCTTCCTCGACGAATTGGCGCGGCGGGCGGCGATCGAGCCCTTGTCGTTCCGGATGCAGCTGCTCGGCTCGAATCCGCGCCTGGCGCAGGTGCTGAGCCAGGCGGCGGCGCTGGGCGGCTGGGACGGCGGGCCGTCCGGGAGCGGGATCGGCATCGCCTGCCACAGCGCCTACGGCTCGCACGTCGCTTTGCTCGTCGAGATCGAGCTGACCGGGGAGCAGCGCGTGCGCGTGCTGCGTGCGGTCGCGGCGGTCGATTGCGGACGGGTGGTCAATCCCGATCTGGTCAAGCAGCAGATCGAGGGCGGCATCGTCCACGGCATCGCCGGCGCGGTCGGGCGCCCGCTCCGGATCGCGCACGGCATGCCGGTCGCGACCGACATCGGCGCCCTCGGCCTGCCGGGCCTCGCCGAGTCCCCCGAGATCAGCGTCGAGATCATGCCGTCCGAGGACGCGCCCGGCGGCGTGACCGAGCTCGCCGTGCCGCCCGTCGGCCCCGCCATCGCCAACGCGCTGGCGTCGCTGACGGGGCGCCGCCTCAGGCGCCTGCCGCTGGCGCTGGGGAGCCGCGGCTGGTGAGACCCGCCGATCACCCCGCTGTGACGGCGCCGAAGATCGGCGTGCTGCTGATCAACCTCGGCACGCCCAATTCCCCCGAGCCGGGCGCGGTGAAGCTCTATCTGAGGGAATTCCTCTCCGATCCGCGCGTGGTCGAGATTCCGCAGCTGGTCTGGCAGCCGATCCTGCGGGGAATCATCCTCAACACGCGGCCGAGGAAGTCCGCGCACGCCTACAAGCAGGTGTGGACCGAGGACGGCTCGCCGCTCGCCGCGATCACGGCGCGCCAGGCCCGGGCGCTTGCGGGCGCGTTCGGGGAGGGCGTGATCGTCGACCATGCGATGCGCTACGGCCGGCCGGCGATCCGCGAGCGGATCGACTGGCTGAGGGCCCAGGGCTGCGACCGGATCCTGATCGCCCCGCTCTATCCGCAATATTGCGCCGCGACGACGGCGACCGCCAATGACGAGGCGTCCGCGCATCTGCGCCGCCTGCGCTGGCAGCCGGCGGTGAGGACGCTGCCGCCTTATTATGACGACCCGCTCTACATAGAAGCGCTGAAGCGGCAGGTGGAAGCTTCGCTCACCCTGCTCGATTTCGAGCCGGAGGCGGTGCTGGCGAGCTTCCACGGCATGCCGCAGCGGACGCTGGAGCTCGGCGACCCTTATTACTGCCACTGCCACAAGACCGCGCGGCTGCTTTCGGAGGCGCTCGGGCGCCCGTTCAGGCTCACCTTCCAGTCGCGGTTCGGCCGGGCGAAATGGCTGGAGCCCGCGACCGACAAGGTGCTCGAGGCGCTTCCGGGCGAGGGCGTGCGGCGGGTGGCGGTGGTGGCGCCCGGCTTCTCGGCCGATTGCCTCGAGACGCTCGAGGAGCTGGCGATCCGCGGCCGCGCCTCCTTCCTCGCCGCGGGCGGCGCCGATTTCGCTTACCTGCCCTGCCTCAACGACAGCGTGCCGGGGATCGCGATGCTGCGCGCCATCATCGGCCGCGAGCTTGAAGGATGGACCCGTCGGCCATAGAGCGCGACCCACAATGAAAAACGGGAGAGAGACATGGCACGCGTCGCAGTGGTCACCGGCGGGACCCGAGGCATAGGCGAGGCGATCTCGATCGCGCTTCGCGACGCCGGCATGACCGTCGCCGCCAATTATGCCGGCAACGAGCAGAAGGCGGCGGAATTCAGCGAGCGCACGGGCATCGAATCCTACAAGTGGGATGTCTCCGATTATGAGGCCTGCGTCGCCGGCATCGCGCGGGTGGAGAGCAAGCTCGGCCCGGTCGAGGTCCTGGTCAACAATGCCGGCATCACCCGCGACGGCACCATGAAGCGGATGACGCGCCAGGCCTGGGACGACGTGATCGACGTCAATCTCGGCGGCTGCTTCAACATGGCCAAGGCGGTGTGGGACGGAATGAACGGCCGCAAATTCGGCCGCATCGTCAACATCGGCTCGATCAACGGCCAGGCCGGCCAATACGGCCAGGTCAATTACGCCGCCGCCAAGTCCGGAATCCACGGCTTCACCAAGGCGCTCGCGCAGGAAGGCGCGCGAGCCGGGATCACGGTGAACGCGATCGCGCCCGGCTATATCGACACCGAGATGGTGGCGGCGGTGCCCGAGGACGTGCTCGCCAAGATCGTCGCCCGCATCCCGGTCGGCCGCCTCGGCCGCGCCGACGAGATCGCGCGCGGCGTCCTCTTCCTCTGCGCCGAAGACGGCGGCTTCATCACCGGCTCGACGCTCAGCATCAACGGCGGCCAGCACATGTATTGAGGGGTCAGCGGCGTGGAGACAGTTACTTTCACGCGCGGCGTCGCCGGAATTCGCACGGCGAGCCTGAAAGCAACTGTCCCCTCTCGCGCATGACCGGCCCGATCAAGCGCTCGATGATGATTGCCGGGCACGCGACGTCGATCAGCCTCGAGCCCCTTTTCTGGGACGCGCTGCGGGAAGCCGCGGAAGAGGAGGCCGTGCCGCTCTCCGCGCTGGTCGCGCGAATCGATGCCGAGCGAATCGAGGTGGCCGATCCGCCCAACCTCGCAAGCGCGGTTCGCGTGTGGCTCTTCCAAAGAGCTATTGCGAAGCGTTTGCAATAAAGGCAGAGGTGCGTTCGAAGGAGACGCCGCGCGTGCCCGCACCGAGCAAGAGCAAGATTCGCCTCAGGAACCTCTGGTTTTCGATCCACAAATGGCTCGGGATCACCCTCGCCATTCTGATCGTCCCGATCTCGCTCACCGGTTCCGCTTTGGTCTGGCACGATGCGCTCGACACGGCGCTCAATCCCGATCGGGTGGTCGACAGCGGCCCCCCTTCGCTCGACGCCCAGGCCTATGGCGATGCCGCCCTGCGCGCGCTCGAGCCCGGCCATCGCATCGCGAGCATCAGGTTTCCCGCACCGCGCGGGCCGGTCGTCGTGACCGCGGTACGTCCGGCGCCCGGCGCGACGCGGCTGCCGCGGACGACGGTTTGGCTTCACCCCGAGGATGCGCGGATCCTAGACCGGGCGGGCAGCAACGACGGGTTCGTGCGCATCCTGCACAGGCTGCACGGCAGCCTGATGGTGCCGGGCGTGGGCCGGCAGTTCGTGGGCTGGGTCGGCGTCGCGATGCTGGCTTCCTCGCTTACCGGCCTCTGGCTGTGGTGGCCGGTCGGCGGCGGCCTCGGCCGTGGTTTGCGCTGGCGCCGCCAGCCGACGACCAACGCCAACCTCCACCATCTGGCCGGCTTCTGGATCGCGGTCCCGCTGGCGATGCTGAGCTTCACGGGAGTCTGGATCTCCTTCCCCGGCATGTTCGGCGGGGCCGCGCCGCCTGCGGCCGCCGGGGCCCGCGCCGGCCCGCCCTTGCCGGTCGTCGAGACGCGGCAATCCGCCGATACGGTGCGCTGGGCCGGGCTTCGCCGCGACCGCGGCCATCTCGAGACGATCGTGTGGCCGACCGATCGCGCGCCCTACTGGACCGTCGCCTACCGAAGCGAGGAGGGCTCCTACGAGTTCAGGGTCGACGATGCGAGCCGCGCAGTGACCGCGCCCGGACCGCAACCGGAGACGACGGCGCGGACGATGCGCCGCTGGCACGACGGCACCGGCATGGGGCCGATATGGCAGATCGTCATCTTCATCGGCGGCATCCTGCCCGCGCTGCTGGCGGTCACCGGGATCGTGATGTGGCTGCGCACGCGCAAATGGCGGGGTGGGCCGAAGCGCGCGGCAAGTTCCTCCCCGGGTGGGGAGGGGGACCATGCCTGTCCTGAGCGACGCCGCAGGCGAAGGGTGAAGCATGGTGGAGGGTAAAGGGGCTGGCCCAGCCAATACCCCTCCACCACCCTTCGGGTGGTCTCCCTCTCCATGCTTTGCATGGGGAGGAACTCAGCGGCCGAGCAGGACCCGCGCCTGGGTGGCCAGCTGGGCGAGCATCGGCGCGGTGGTGGTGGGCGCGGTGCGGGCGCGCTCGACGGTGCGGCGGAACTGCTCGATCCGCGGCCGCTGGTTCGACACCCAGCGCTCGACCGCGCTGACCGGGTCGCCGGCCTGGCGGCGCTGCAGGAAGTCGAGCCGGAGTTGCTCGAAATCGCGCGCGAGGCCTGCGGTCAGCAGCCGCTCCCACTGGTCGTGGGCCACGAAGCTGTGCGCCGCCGAGAGCGCCCAATCGATGCCGAGGGCCTCGCCCAGCTTGGTATAGGCCTGGGTCAGGGCGATCTCGTCGGTGCCGAGGCGCTGGCCGAGATCGGCGAGGCCGATCGCGCCGTTGAGCTCGTAGAGCCGGACGACCGCGTCCGCGATCTCGGTCGGCGCACCGAGCTTGATCAGCTGGGCGCGCTGCGCCGCGGCCTGCGCCGCCGGCTCGGGCCGGAGCAGCCGCTCGAGCGCGGCGCTCAATTTGTCGATGCCCGGCTGCAGGCGGGCGACGGTCTCGCCGGGACGCATGTCGGGCGCGGTGCAGCGCAGCAGGTCCGAGACGTGGAGCTGGAGCGCGGCCGAAGCCTGATCGAACAGTTCGAGCCGCACCTGCTCGGGGACGTCGATCGTATCGAGCGCCTCCCACAAAGCGGTCATGCCGAACAGCCGCTCGGCGGCCACGAAGGCGGACGCGGCATGTCCGAGGGAGGCGCCTTCCTGCTCGATCAGGGCGAAGGGCGCGACCAGGCCGAGCCGGTTCACCAGACGGTTGGCGACCTTGGTCGCGACGATCTCGCAGCGGAGGCGGTGGTTCAGGATCGCGTCGCGTTGCCGCTCCTGCATTTGCGGGGGGTAGGCGGCGAGCAGCTCGGCCTCCATCGTCGGATCGTCCGAAAGGCCGCTCTTCTCGGTCGCGTCCTGGAGGGCCATCTTGCTGTGCGAGAGCAAGACCGCGAGCTCGGGACGAGTGAAGCCACGATTCTCGTGGCCGCGGCGGAGCAGGTCGTCATTGCCCTCGAAGCCCTCGACCGCCCGGCTGAGGCGGCCGCTCTCCTCGAGCACTTCGAGGACCCGGACCTGCGCCGGCAACACGCCCGCGCCGCCGCGCTCCGCTGTGGAAAGAGCAAGCGCCTGCAGCCGGTTGTCCTCGAGCACGATCTCGGCGACCTCGTCGGTCATCTCCGCGAGGAGGGCGTTGCGGTCCTCGAACGAGAGCCGTCCTTCGGCCATCTCCCGGTTGAGCGGAATCTTGATGTTGACCTCGTTGTCCGAGCAGTCGACGCCGGCGCTGTTGTCGATGAAGTCGGTGTTGATGCGTCCGCCGGCCTGCGCGAACTCGATCCGCCCGGCCTGCGTGATGGCGAGATTCGCGCCCTCCCCGATCGCCTTGGCCCGGACATCGCCGCCGGCGATCCGGATCGGGTCGTTGGCGGGGTCGCCGACCTCGGCATTGGTCTCGGCGCGGGCGCGGATATAGGTGCCGATGCCGCCGAACCATAAGAGGTCGACGGGTGCCTTGAGGATCGCGGCGATCAGCGCCGCAGGTTCGACCTCCGCGTCCTCCAGCTCGAGAAGAGCGCGGATCTCCGGGGTCAGCGGAATCGACTTCTGACTGCGCGGGAAGACGCCGCCGCCC
>JAXDPC010000232.1:0-3549 GCA_034668525.1 Sphingomonadales bacterium | reverse complement strand
GTGCTGAACTCGGACTATATTCTCGAAAATGCCGAGGCGGCGCTCGCCGCGGAGCGCTGCGACGCGATCAGCTTCGGCCGCACCTTCCTCGCCAATCCGGACTTGCCCTACCGGCTAGCGAACAAGCTGCCGCTCAACGCGGACGACCGCGCGACGTGGTACAGCCGGGGCCCCGAAGGCTACATCGATTATCCGGAGGCCTGAGTTCCTCCCTGCCGCCGCAGGCGGTGGGGAGGGGGACCACCCGAAGGGTGGTGGAGGGGTAGAGGGCGCAGGCCGAGCCAGTTACCCCTCCACCATGCTGCGCATGGTCCCCCTCCCCATCTGACGATGGGGAGGAGCTAGGCCTCGAACCTTTCCTTCAATTCCATCATCGCCAGCGCCGCTTTGGCCGCCTCGCCGCCTTTGTCCTTCTCGTCCGGCCGGGCGCGGGCGAGGGCCTGGGCTTCGTTCTCCACGGTGAGGATGCCGTTGCCGATGGCGAGGCCGTCCAGGGTCAGCGCCATGATCCCGCGCGCGCTCTCGCCCGCCACGATCTCGAAATGATAAGTCTCGCCGCGGATCACCACGCCGAGAGCGACGTAACCGTCATAGCGCCCGGTCTCAGCCGCCAGCGCGATCGCTCCGGGCACCTCGAGCGCACCGGGGACGGTCCCCGTCTCGTGCTCATGCCCTCGGGCCTCGATCGCGGCGCGGGCGCCCTGGAGAAGGAGGTCGTTCAGATGCTCGTAGAAGCGGGCCTCGACGATCAGCAGCCGCGCCACTTTCAGCGCTCCGCGTCGGGTATCGGCCGCTCGCCGACGATGGCGAGTCCGTAGCCGCCGAGTGCGACCGGCGTGTGGTGGCTGTTGGTGAGCAGCACCATGTCCCGCACGCCCAGCGCCATCAGGATCTGCGCGCCCACCCCGTAATCGCGAATCTGCTCCATCCCCCGCGGCTCGGCCTCGCCGGCGCGGACCTTGAGCGCCTCGGTGAGCGCGTCGGGGACCGGCCGGTTGATGACCACGATCACCCCCGAGCCCTCGTCGGAAATCGCCTTCATCGCGCCTTCGAGCAGGGCGCCGCGCGAACCGGCTTCGGCGAACACGTCCGAGAAGAGCGACAAAGCGTGCATGCGCACCAAGGTCGGCCGCGACGGATCGACGCGGCCCTTGACCAAAGCGATCTGCTCCGCCCCCGAGGCCTTGTTGACGAAGGTGCGGGCGGTCCAGCTGCCGCCCCAGCGGCTCTCGAACTGCGCCTCGGCGGTCTGCTCGACCAGCCGGTCCTTTTCCAGCCGGTAGGCGATGAGGTCGCGGATGGTGCCGATCTTGAGGCCGTGGAGCTGGGCGAATTCGACGAGGTCGTCGAACCGCGCCATCTCGCCGTCCTCCTTCATGATCTCGCAGATCACGCCCGAGGGGTTGAGCCCGGCGAGGCGGGCGACGTCGACGGCAGCCTCGGTATGGCCGGCGCGGACCAGCACGCCGCCGTCGCGGGCGACCAGGGGAAAGACGTGGCCCGGGCTGACGAGATGCTCCGGCCCCTTCGAGGCGTCGATCGCGACCGCGACGGTACGCGCCCGGTCGGCGGCCGAGATGCCGGTGGTGACTCCCTCCTTGGCCTCGATCGAGATTGTGAAGGCGGTCTCGTGGCGGGTGCCGTTGTGGCGCGACATCAGGGGCAGGCCGAGCTGGCCGACCCGCTCGCCGGTCAGCGCCAGGCAGACCAGGCCGCGGCCGTGGCGGGCCATGAAGTTGATCGCGTCGGGGGTCGCCATCTGGGCGGGGATGACGAGATCGCCCTCATTCTCGCGGCCCTCGTCGTCGACCAGGATGAACATGCGGCCGTTGCGCGCCTCGTCGATGATGCGCTCGGGCCCGACCAGCACGTCGCGGCTGCCGCTGGCGAGGAATTTCTCCAGCTTCAGCAGGGTGTCGGCGGTCGGGTTCCAGTCGGCGTCGCCGAGCTTCCTCAGCGAATTGGGGTGGAGGCCCGCGGCCCGGGCGAGGCCCGAGCGCGACATGTCGCCCTCATGGACCAGCTCCGAGATGCGCTCGATCAGGATGGTGCTCATGGCTGCCGCGTATCACACTACAATGTGATGCGAAAGATGGAGAATCACACGCCGTTGGCGCGAAGCTCCATCATCCGGCCGAGATACCGCGCCAGTATGTCGATCTCGACATGGACCTTCCGAGCGGGCTCGACCTGGTCGAAGCTGGTCTGCGCCGCCGTATGCGGGATCAGATTCACCGAGAAGATCGTCCCTCCGTCAGATGTCGTTTCGACCTCGTTGACGGTCAGCGACACGCCGTCGAGCGCGATCGAGCCTTTGGCGGCGACATAGGGCGCGATGGCCGCACCCGCCGCGATGCGGAGCCGGGTCGAGCCGCCGACCGGCTCGACGCCGACCACCTCGCCGAGCCCATCGACATGGCCGGTGACGATATGGCCGCCGAGCTCGTCGCCGACCTTGAGCGCCCGCTCCAGGTTGAGCCGCCCGCCTTCCGCCCAGATTCCCGGCGCGGTGCGGCTCACCGTCTCCGCCGAAAGGTCGACCGCGAACCAGTCCTCGCCTTTGTCCACCACCGTCAGGCACACTCCCGAGCAGGCGATCGAGGCGCCCAAAGCGACGCCGGCCATGTCGTAGCCGCACGCGATTCGCAGCCGCAGGTCGCCCTTCTGCTCGGCCGCGGCGATCCGCCCGACGTCGGTGACGATTCCGGTGAACATCAGCGGGTCCGCTCGTAGACTTCGAGGCTGTCGCTGCCAAGCATGCGGCGGTCGTGGAGCCGCCAGCGGCCGTGGGCCCCGGCGAGCGACTCGAGGCCGACGTCGCCGAGCGCGGCCTTGCCGGAGCCGATCAGGATCGGCGCGCGGTAGAGGAGCAGGCGGTCGACGAGGTCGGCGCGCAGGAAGGCCGAGGCGGTCTCGGCGCCGCCCTCGACCAGCAGGTCGTTGACGTCCCGGAGCGCGAACACCGCGTCGGGCGCGGCGAGGGCGGTCCACCCGTCCGGCGCCGCGCCGCGCGTCAGCATCGCGCGGGCCGGCGAGCGGTCCTCGAGACCCTCCAGCCGCACGTCGAGTCGCGGCGTGTCGGCCGCGAAGGTGCCGCGTCCGACCAGGATCATGTCGGCGCGCGCGCGCTCGAGATGGGCATGGGCGCGCGCCTCCTCGCCGGTGATCCAGCGGCTCTCCCCGGAGGCGAGCGCGATCCGGCCGTCGAGCGACATTGCCAGCTTGAGGGTGACGAAGGGACGGCCGAGCCGCACCCGCGTCAGGAAGCCGGCAAGCGACCGTTCGGCTTCTTCGGCACCGACGCCCGTCTCGACCGTGATGCCGGCGTCCCGCAGACGCTCCAGACCCTGTCCGTCGGTGCGCGGATCGGGATCGCGAAGGGCGGCGACCACCCGCTCCGGTCCCGCCGCGACGAGCAGGTCGGCACAGGCCGGGCCGCGGGCGCTCGCATGCGCGCAGGGCTCGAGCGTCACGTAGATCGTGGCGCCCCCCGCCGCGTCGCCGGCCGCGGCGAGCGCGACCGCTTCGGCGTGAGGGCGGCCGCCCGGC
>JAXDPC010000231.1:0-2657 GCA_034668525.1 Sphingomonadales bacterium | reverse complement strand
CGAGGCCAAGGGCTTCGGCCGGCAGAAGGGCCATACCGAGCTCTATCGCGGCGCGGAATATGTCGTCGACTTCCTTCCCAAGGTGAAGCTCGAGGTGGTGGTCGAGGACGGGCTGGCGGAGCGCGTGGTCGAAGCGATCGCGGCGGCGGCGCGGACCGGCCGGATCGGCGACGGCAAGATCTTCGTCACCACGGTCGAGGAGGCGCTGAGGATCCGGACCGGTGAGCGCGGCTCCGACGCCATCTGAGCCCGCCCCCCGGGCGGCGGCGGTCGACGACCGCCTCAAGGCCTCGATGTCGCCCGACGAGCTGCGCCGCGCGATGCGCACCCTGGGCTACCGCACCCAGGCGGACCTCGCCGGCGCGATCGGGGTGAGCCGCTCGGCGGTGAGCCTGTGGCTCGAGGGCAAGGTCGGCGTGCCGCGCCCGGTGGCGATGCTGCTGAGGATGCTGATCGCCGCGCAAAGGCGGAGCTACTGAGGGGAGGGGACAGTTACTTTCAGTCGCGGCGGCGTCTGCTCGCGTCGGCGGCGTGTGAAAGTAACTGTCCCCGTTTCACTCCTCCGTCTCTCCACGTGAAATATTCACTCGCGTCGCCGCGGCGCTGGACGGTGCGGCCGCGAGGCTGAAAGCTCGCGCCACGGCCTTCCCCGATTCTCAAAGGACATTTCGACATGGCGAACGACGCGGGCAGCATCCTGAAGCGCATCGAGGAGGAGGAGATCGAATGGGTCGACCTCCGCTTCACCGACCCCAGGGGCAAGTGGCAGCATCTCTCGATGGTCGCCGCTGTGGTCGACGCGGACCAGCTCACCGACGGCTTCATGTTCGACGGCTCCTCCATCGCCGGCTGGAAGGCGATCAACGAGAGCGACATGATCCTGAAGCCGGATCTCGACGCCGCCTATGTCGACCCCTTCTCGGCGACGCCGATGCTGATCCTGGTCTGCGACATCGTCGATCCCGGCAGCGGCCAGCTCTACGCCCGCGACCCGCGTTCGACCGCCAAGCGCGCCGAGGCCTATCTCAAGGCGACCGGCATCGGCGACACCGTCTATGTCGGCCCGGAGGCCGAGTTCTTCATGTTCGACGACGTCCGCTTCGAGGACAGCTATGCCTCGTCCTACTACCAGATCGACGACATCGAGCTGCCGACCAACAGCGGCACCAAATACGAGACCGGCAATCTCGGCCACCGGCCGCGCGCCAAGGGCGGCTATTTCCCGGTCGCGCCGGTCGACAGCGCGATGGACATCAGGGGCGAGATGATCTCGACCATGATCGAGATGGGCCTGCCCTGCGACAAGCATCATCACGAGGTCGCCGCCGCCCAGCACGAGCTCGGGCTCACCTACGGCAAGCTGGTCGAGACGGCGGACCGGATGCAGGTCTACAAATATGTGGTCCACATGGTCGCGCACGCCTACGGCAAGAGCGCGACCTTCATGCCCAAGCCGATCAAGTCCGACAACGGCTCCGGCATGCACACCCACATGTCGCTGTGGAACGGCGACCGCCCGCTCTTCGCCGGCAACGGCTATGCGGGTCTCAGCGAGACGGCGCTCTACTTCATCGGCGGCGTCATCAAGCACGCCAAGGCGCTGAATGCCTTCACCAACCCGACCACCAACAGCTACAAGCGCCTCGTCCCCGGCTTCGAGGCGCCGGTCCTGCTCGCTTATTCGAGCCGCAACCGCTCCGCTTCCTGCCGCATCCCCTACGGCGCCGGCGAGAAGGCCAAGCGCGTCGAGTTCCGCTTTCCGGACGCGCTCGCCAACCCCTATCTCGCTTATTCGGCGATCCTGATGGCGGGGCTCGACGGCATCCAGAACCGGCTCCATCCCGGCGATCCGATGGACAAGAATCTCTACGATTTGCCGCCGCAGGAGCTGGTCGACGTGCCGACCGTCTCCGGCTCGCTGCGCGAGGCCTTGATCGCGCTCCAGAACGACCGCGCCTTCCTGACCCGGGGCGACGTGTTCAGCGACGACCAGATCGACGCCTATATCGAGCTCAAATGGGAAGAACAGATGCGCTGGGAGACGACGCCGAGCCCGGTCGAATACGACATGTATTATTCGAGCTGAGCCGAGACGGCCGGCCCGCGCGTCAGAACGGGCTGCCGAAGCCGACCTGCGGGCGGCTGGCGCGGCCGGTGATCAGGATCGACGGCCCGAAACCGGGCCGGGCGACGAGATCGAGCAGCGGATCGGCCGAGCCGTCGAACCGGAGCGTGCCTCGGCTGAGCGGGACCGGGCGGCCGAGGACGAGGTAGGTGCCGGAGACCAGCGTCGCCTCGCCGAACAAGGCCGGCGCCGCGACGCTGCCGCCGACCCGCAGCGCGGCGTTCCAGCGGCTGTCCAGCCCGCGCTGCGCGAACGGGATCCGCTCGCCGGTGAGGCGGAGCGCCAGCGCCCCGTCGAAAGCGACATTTCCCGCCGCCTCGATGCGCCCCCCGCCGGCCATCCGCCCGGAAGCGCTCTCGATCTGGAGGCGGCTGCGGTCGAAGGCGCCGCTCGCTTCCACCTCCTCGACAATGGTGCCCCTCGCGACGATCCGGCCGCGCCTGAGCCGCGCTATGCCTCGCAGCGTCGGGGCGGCGACGCTGCCGCCGAGGTCCGCTTCGACCGAAAGCGGGCCGGACAGGCGTACGGCCTC
>JAXDPC010000230.1:0-6867 GCA_034668525.1 Sphingomonadales bacterium | reverse complement strand
CCTTTCCGCGAGCTGCTCGCTGCCGCCAACGGCCGCATCCCCGCCGACCGGGCCGATCTGCCCGCCTCCCAGCGCACCGCGCTGGCGGCGGCGACCGGCACGTCCGCGCTGCGCACCGGCGACGCCTTCCTCGGCTACGCCCGCTATCCCGAGGCGATCGCCCTCTATCAGGCGGCGCTCCAGAAGGGCGGCGTCGACGCCAATCTGGTCAACACGCGGCTCGGCATCGCCTACGCGCTTTCGGGCCAGCGGCAGCTGGCCGAGACGACGTTCCGCGCCGTCACCGGCCCGCGCGCCGATCTCGCGGCCTTCTGGATGCTCTGGCTCCAGCAGGCGGGGCGCTGAGCGGTCAGTCCGGGACTTGAAAGGAGGGCGTCGGCCGCGTGCCGGCGCCCTTTTCCTTTGCGCCGCCCCGCGTCCCGAAACGCGACGCTCCGAAATGACGCCTTCCGCACCTAGGCCGGCTCCGTTAACCGGACCTATCGGGCGGCTGCGGCCGCCCCTGTAACGGCGAGGATGGGCGTGCGGTTCGACGACGCGATCGCGACGGTTCTGGCGCAGCCTGCCGGCGGCGCTGGGGAGCGCGCGGCCAAATGGCGTCAGCTCGTCGACCTGCTCGCCCAGCGCCGCGGCGCGGCCGAGGGTCCCGATCCCGACCGCGCCTTCGAATTCCTCGCCGCGCACCGTGACGATGTCGGCCTGGCGGTGCGCCAGCAGACCGCGCGCATGCTCTCGTGGCGGCGGATCGCGCCGCGGCTGCTCGCCTTCTTCGCCGGCGATCACCCTTCCGTCGCCCAGCCCCTGATCTCCACCTGCCGGCTCGGCGGCGGCGAATGGCTGGAGCTGCTGCCCCGCCTGACCCCGACGGCGCGCGGCCTGCTCCGCCATCGCCGCGACCTGCCGCATGAGGTGGAGCAGGCGCTCGCCTCCTTCGGATCGAGCGACTTCGCGCTCGGCGGCCCGGAAGGCGCGACGATGCCTGCCGCGGACGGCGGCGAAGTCCAGATCCGCGAGCTGGTGGCGCGGATCGAGGCCTATCGCCGGCAGAAGGAAGCTTCGCCGCCGCCGGTGGTGGAGGAAATCGAGGCCGAGCCGTCGGACGGCTTCCGCTGGGAATGCGGCACCGACGGGATCATCCTGTGGGTCGAGGGCGCGCCGCGCGGGCCGTTGGTGGGCCAGAGCATCGCCTCGATCGCCGAGCGCGGCCAGTTCGGAGTGGACGGCCAGGCCGCTGGCGCGTTCGAGAAGCGCGCGCCGTTTCGCGATGCCCGCTTCAGCGTCGCCGGCGAGGGCGCCGCCGCCGGCGACTGGCGCATCTCGGGCGTGCCCTTCTTCGATTCCCACCGCGGCCATTTCCTCGGCTATCGCGGCAGCGCCCGCCGTCCCCGCGTCGACGAGGTCGCGCGCAGCGTGGCGGAACGCGAAGGCGAGGGCGTGTTCGGGACGAAGCTGCCCGCCGACTCGCTTCGCCAGCTCATCCACGAGCTGAGGACGCCGCTCAACGCCATCGTCGGCTTCGCCGAGATGATCGACGGCGAATATATGGGGCCCGCCGAATCCTCCTACCGGACCCGCGCCGCCGACATCATGACCCAGGCCGGCCGCCTGCTCACCGCCGTCGACGATCTCGACACCGCGGCCCGGATCGAAACGCGGCGCCTCGACCTCGACGATGCCCCGATCGATGCGGTCGCCTTGCTCTGCCGCCTCCACGACGCCTACGAGCAGGTCGCGGGCCAACGGCGCGCGACCATCGCCATCGAGATCGCACGCAACCTGCCGCCGGCGCGGGTCGAGGCCGGTGCCGCCGAGCGCATGTTCTCGCGCCTGCTCGCCGCCACCGTCGGCCTCGCCCGCGAAGGTGAGTCGATCGCCGCCTCGATGATGCTGAAGCCGCTCGGCGGAGAGCAGATGCTCTGCCTCTCGCTGGATCGTCCCCGCGCCATCGACGGACTGGACGAGGGCGCCCTGCTCGACCCGGGCTACAGCCCCGAGGGCGACTGGCCCGGCGCGCCGGTGCTCGGGCTCGGCTTCTCGCTGAGGCTGGTGCGCAACCTCGCCGAGGCGGTCGGCGGCGCGCTCGTCATTGGCGAACGGCGCTTCTCGCTCTATCTACCGCCGCACGAACCCGCCGAACGCACGGCCGGGCAGGGCGGCGAAGGGCAAGGGTGACGGGGGACAAAGCGGCAGGGGACGCGGATTTCGGCCGGCTCGACCGCCCGCCGCCGCGCGAATCCTATATCGAGCTGCCGGAAAGTTTCGGCCGCCGCTTCGCCATCTTCGTCGACACCGAGGAGGAATTCGACTGGGGCCAGCCAACCTCGCGCGACCAGCACGGCACCAGCGCCGCGGAATCGCTGCCCAAGGCCCATCGCCACCTGTTCGAGGCCGGCGTGAAGCCGGTCTATCTCGTCGACTGGCCGATCGCGACCGACGTCCGCTGCGTCGCCACCCTGCGCGAATATCTCGAACGCGGGGAATGCGCCATCGGCGCGCACCTTCACCCCTGGGGGAACCCGCCCTTCGACGAGGAGCTGACGCGCCCCAACAGCTTCGCCGGAAACCTCCCCGAGCCGGTCGAGCGCGCCAAGCTGCGGCGGCTCACCGAGACGATCGAGAACAATTTCGGCCGCCATCCGCAAATCTACCGGGCGGGCCGCTACGGCGTCGGGCCCAACACCGCGCGCCTCCTCGCCGAGGCGGGCTATGAAGCGGATTCGTCGGTCCGTCCCTTCCACGATTACAGCGACGAGGGCGGCCCCGATTTCAACGGCTTCGAGCCGCGGCCGTACCGGCTCGGGCCCCTCGTGGAGCTGCCGCTGACCGTCGCCTATACAGGAAGCCTCAGGCGGTTCGGCACCTCTCTGTACGACGCCGCCGGCCGCGTGCCGCGTGGGCGCGGCGTGCTCGCCCGGGCCGGGCTTCTCAACCGGATCGCGCTGACCCCCGAGGGCATCACGCTGCGCGAGGCGGTGGACGCGGTCGAGCGCCTGCTCGACGACGGCCTCAGGCTGTTCAGCATCTCCTTCCACTCGCCCACGGTCGAGCCGGGCCACACCCCCTATGTGCGCGACCATGAGGACCTCGATCTCTTCTACCGCTGGTGGGACGGCATGTTCGACCTGTTCGCCCGCCGCGGCGTGGAGGCCGCCTCCCTCGACGAGATACTGGCGGCGACGCGCGCCGTCTGAGCATGCTGGCGCTCCGGAGGAAGCTCGACTAATCACGGAGGCGGGCCTGTAGCTCAACGGTAGAGCCGGCCGCTCATAACGGCTAGGTTGGGGGTTCGAATCCCTCCGGGCCCACTCGATCGAATGGGGACAGTTACTTTTCCGCACGACAATGTCGGTCCGCCGGCGGTGGGAAAAGTAACTGTCCCCACCCTTGCTTCCACCAACGTTCAAGCGGGGACAGTTACTTTTCCGCGCGACGGTGTCGGTTCGCCGCCCGCAGTTGGAAAAGTAACTGTCCCCTCCCGCGCCGCCACGGAATTGCTCTGGCCGGCCCGACATCCTAGTGAGGATCGTCGGGGAGTGGCGCAGCCTGGTAGCGCATCTGCTTTGGGAGCAGAGGGTCGCAGGTTCGAATCCTGTCTCCCCGACCATAGGGACAGTTACCCATCCCACGGGCCTCGGCATTTCAGCTCAGGCCTTTGCGATCGGTAACTGTCCCCAACGGCCCCCTAATTCGCGATCGGTTCCACCGGGCCGAAATTCCCCGGCGCATCCGACGCCACCGCCAGCATCGCCGTCCACGCCGCCACATTCTGCCTGAGCTGCGCCGGATCGATCTTGTCGAGCGTGTCGTCCGGGGTGTGGTGGAGGTCGAAATAGCGGGTGCCGTCCTGCTGCAGCTCGATCGTCGGCACGCCCGAGACGGAGAGCGGGCCGATGTCCGATCCGCCCGCCTCGGTGACCGAGCCGCGGACGATGCCGAGCGGGAAGAGCAAGCGGGCGATCTCGTCCACGACCGGCCGCGCGGTGGGGTTGAGCCGGCTGTCGAAGCGCCAGATGCGGTCGGCGCCGAAATCGCTCTCGGCGATCACGGCATGATTGTCGCCGCGGTGGCGGCGCAGATAGTCGAGCCCGCCGAGCAGGCCGACCTCCTCGGCGCCGAACCAGACGATGCGGATGGTGCGCAGCGGACGGCCGGCGCGCATGATCCGGAAGGCCGCCGCGGTGGTGATCGCCACCCCGGCGGCGTCGTCGATCGCGCCGGTGCCGAGGTCCCAGCTGTCGAGATGGCCGCCGACGAGCACGATCCCCGCCGACGGATCGCGGCCCGGCACCTCGGCGATGACGTTGCCGGACTGGCGGGTGCCGATCATCCGCGGGGTGAGCACGAGGCTCATCCGCACCCGCGCGTCGCCGGCATGGGCGAGGATGCGCTGGAGCTGCTCCGCGTCCGGGATCGAGAGCGCGCCGGCCGGGATCGGGCGCACGCCCGGCGCCCAGGCCTGGACGCCGGTATGCGGATTGCGGTGGTAATCGGTGCCGATCGAGCGGATCACGATCGCCGCGGCGCCCTTGCGGCTGGCGATCGAAGGCCCTTCGCGCCGCGCCCGGCCGTAATAGCCGTAGCCGGCACCGTCCTGGGTCGGCCGCATGGCGTGGCTGACGAAGACGATCTTGCCGCGCACGTTGGCGTCGGGCGCGCGCTCGAGGTCCTCGATCGTATCGAAGGCGATGACTTCGGCGGTGATCCCGCGCGCCGGCGTGGCGCCGCTGTTGCCGAGGGCGGTGACGACGAGCCGCTGCGGGAAGGGCGAGACGATCTCGGCGCGCTCCTCGCCGCGCACCCACACCGGCATGTCGAACGTCTCGACGCGCACGTTCGAGAAGCCGAGCGCGGTCAGCGTCCGCACCGCCCAGGCCCGCGCCCGCTCCTCGGCCTCGGTGCCGGCCAGGCGCGGCCCGACCTCCGTGGTCAGCCCCTCGGTGATCTCCCAGGCGAGCCGGTCGTCGCGCAGCGCCTCGTCGCGAAGCTGCGCCGCGCGCTCGCGGATCGACGGCGTCGGCTGGGATGGGGCGGCGGTCGGGAGGAGGGGGAGCGAAACGAGGGCGGCGAGCGCGAGCAGGAGCTTTTTCATCGCGCCCGCTTAGGCGCGGCTCCCGGGTTTGCCAATCCCGCCGCGGCGCACTAGGTAAGCGCCCCAATTCCCGCATCATTCCAGCATCCACCGGAGAGCGAGCGCCGCCATGGCCGCACAGTATAGCTTCGTCATGAAGAACCTGACCAAGACCTTCCCCGGTCAGGCCAAGCCGATCCTGAGCAATATCCACCTGCAATTCTATCCGGACGCCAAGATCGCGATCATCGGCCCGAACGGATCGGGCAAGTCGACGCTGATGAAGATCATGGCCGGCCGCGACACCGAGTTCGCCGGCGAGGCCTGGCCGGGCGAGGGGATCCGCGTCGGCTATCTCGAGCAGGAGCCGCAGCTCGATCCGGCCAAGACGGTCAAGGAGAATGTCATGGACGGGGTCCGGCCCGTCGCCGACATGATGGACCGCTTCAACGAGATTTCGACGCTGATGGGCGACCCGCCCGCGGACGCCGATTTCGACGCCCTGATGACGGAGATGGGCGAGCTCCAGGAGAAGATCGACGCGGTCGACGGCTGGTCGCTCGACAATCAGCTCGAGATCGCGATGGACGCCCTGCGCTGCCCGCCCGGGGATGCTGCCGTCGAGAATCTCTCGGGCGGCGAGAAGCGGCGCGTCGCGCTCACCCGCCTGCTGTTGGAGAAGCCCGACATCCTGCTCCTCGACGAGCCCACCAACCACCTGGACGCCGAGAGCGTGCAGTGGCTCGAGAAGCATCTCGTCGATTATACCGGCAACGTCATCCTCGTCACCCACGACCGCTACTTCCTCGACAATGTCGTGAACTGGGTGCTCGAGCTCGATCGCGGCCGCTACTACGTCTACCAGTCCAACTATTCCGGCTATCTGGAGAAGAAGGCCAAGCGTCTCGAGCAGGAGGAGCGCGAGGAGCAGGGCAAGCAGAAGGCGATCCAGGAGGAATTGGACTGGATCCGGCGCTCGCCCAAGGCCCGCCAGACCAAGTCCAAGGCCCGGATCAAGGCGTTCGACGAGCTGGTCGAGGCGCAGGAGAACCGCACGCCGGGCAAGGCGCAGATCCTGATCCAGGTGCCCGAGCGGCTCGGCGGCACCGTCATCGAGGCGAACGGCCTGTCAAAGGCCTATGGCGACAAATTGCTGTTCGACGATCTGTCGTTCAGCCTGCCGCCCGGCGGCATCGTCGGCGTGATCGGTCCCAACGGCGCCGGCAAGACCACCCTGTTCAAGCTCATCACCGGCGTCGAGCAGCCCGATTCCGGCTCGATCCGGATCGGCGACACCGTCCATCTCGGCTATGTCGACCAGTCGCGCGACGCGCTCGACCCGAACAAGAACGTCTGGGAGGAGGTTTCCGGCGGCGTCGACGTCTTCCGCTTCGGCAAGCACGAAATCGGCACCCGCGCCTATGTCGGCGCCTTCAACTTCCGCGGCCCCGACCAGCAGAAGAAGGTCGGGCAATTGTCGGGCGGCGAGCGCAACCGCGTCCACCTCGCCAAAATGCTCAAGGAGGGCGGCAACGTGCTGCTGCTCGATGAGCCGACCAACGACCTCGACGTCGAGACGCTGCGGGCGCTCGAGGAGGCGCTCGAGAATTTCGCCGGCTGCGCGGTGATCATCAGCCACGACCGCTTCTTCCTTGACCGCCTGGCGACCCACATGCTGGCCTTCGAAGGCGACAGCCACGTCGAATGGTTCGAAGGCAATTTCGAGGCGTACGAGGAGGATAAAAGGCGGCGGATGGGGCCGGAAGCGGACCGCCCGCACCGGATGACCTATAAGAAGC
>JAXDPC010000229.1:0-7065 GCA_034668525.1 Sphingomonadales bacterium | reverse complement strand
TCCGGATCGGCGCCGCCGGTCAGGCGTCGATCGACGCGGTCGCCGGCCCGGTCGGCGAGGCGCTGATCATGACCGCGCTCGGCCTCGTCGTCGCGGTCCCGGCCGTGATGGCGTACAATTGGCTGATGCGCCGCAACAAGGCGATCATCGAGGAGCTCGCCAAATTCTCGAACGACCTGCACGGCTATATGATGTCGGGCGGCCAGGTCCGTCCGGTGGTCGCGACGGCCGCGGCCGGCCGCGGCGGCACCGCGGGCACCTCGGTCGGCGGCGGCACCGCGGCGGCGACCGGCTCCAGCACGACCGGTTCGGCCGGCGGCGCTCCGGCCGGCGGCACCTCGCCGACCCGTCCTCCGGTTTCCGGAGCTGGCGGCGCGAGCAATGTCAGCCCCGGCGGCACGACCTCGTCGGGCAGCGCCGGCGGCACCACCAGCTCCGGCCCGAAGAAGGTCTGACGGAAAAGCGGGGCGGCTCGCGCCGCCCCGCCCCGTCGCCGAGCGTAGCGGAACCAAAGCGAGGACCCAGATATGGCCATGAATGTCGGCCAGAACGAAGGCGAAGAAACCCCGATGTCCGACATCAACACGACGCCGCTCGTCGACGTCATGCTGGTGCTTCTGATCATCTTCCTCATCACGGTTCCGATCGTGCTCCAGACGGTCGAGGGAATTACCCTTCCCAAGGTCGAGTACGAGCCGACGACGACGACGCCGCACAACGTCAACCTCTCGGTCAAGGCCGAGGGCGGCACGTGCAAGGTCTATTGGGGCCTCGAAGAGGTGACGTCGCAGCAGCTGCTCGAGAAAGCCGACACGGCGCTCAAGGCCGAGATCGAGCGGCTCGGCGGCCCCGGCGCCACCATCGCCGACGAGGACATTCCCGAGGCGCATATCAGGGGCGACGTCAACACGCCCTATCGCTGCATCGGCGGCACCGTCTACACCATGCAGCGCGCCGGCTTCACCCGGGTCGGGTTCATCTCCGAGCCGACGCCCGGCGTGAACTTCGAATAAGGCCTAGAGTCAGGAGTATCTCGAAATGGGCGCAGCGGTAGCCAGCAGCGACTCGGACGAACCCATGATGGACATCAACACCACGCCGCTGATCGACGTGATGTTGGTGCTTCTGATCATGTTCATCATCACCATCCCGATCCAGTCGCACGCCGTGAAGATCGACCTTCCGGTCAACGACCCGAACGTGACGCCGCCGCCGGTCGATCCGATCAAGAACAAGATCGTGATCATGCCGGACCGCACCGTGCTGTGGAACGACTCGCCGGTCGATCTCGTCACCCTACGCCAGTATCTGGAGCTCAGCACGCAGATGCAGCCGACTCCGGAGCTCCACCTCCAGCCGCATCCGGATGCCCAGTACGAGCTGGTCGACGAGGTGCTGGCGGTCACCAAGCGCGCGCAGGTGACGGCGATGGGTTTCGTCGGCAACGAGGCCTACGCGAACGCCTTCTGAGCCTCTGCGGTCGGTTGAAAAGGGGGAGAGGGCGGTCTTCGGGCCGCCCTTTTTCGTGCTTGTTCAGGGGAGGGCTTGCGAGATCGCGGCTGCGAAATCGGCAAGCCGCACGGCATCGCTCCCCATGATCTCGGCGCTCCGGACGTAGAGGCCGCCACCCCACTGCATGCCGAGATAATCGGCCGTCAGGCGGAAGGGCTCCTCGAAGCCAACCGGTAGATGCGGGTCCACGCCGACCGCCAGCATCCAGACCTGACGTCCTGCCAGGGCGCGGCCCCGGCCACGTTCGTCACGATCGGACAGGAGGTCCGTGAACCGATCGAACAGGGTCTTCGTGCGGCCGCTCATGGCATACCAGTAGACCGGTGTGGCGAAGAGGATCGCACGCGATTCCAACATCGCATCCACTATCGAGGGGAAACCGTCCGCCTGCCCTGCACCGTAAGAGAAGGGCCGCAGGTCAAGGGGTGCGAGATCGAGAATCCGGGCGGGAACGGTGAGACCGGCCTGCAGCGAGGCGACGACGCGGGCTGTGTCTCCGTCGGGGCGGGCGGAGCCGGAAAGGATCAACAGCGGTTCTCTTCGTCTCAGGCGGCGAGCCCCTCGAACTGCATCCGCGCCAGGCGCGCGTAGAGGCCGCCGCGCGCGCTGAGGCTGTCGTGCGTCCCCTCCTCGACGATGCGGCCCTGATCGAGGACAATGATCCGGTCGGCGGCACGGACCGTCGCGAGGCGGTGGGCGATGACGAGCGTGGTCCGGCCCTCGAACAGCCGCTCGAGCGAGCCCTGGACCAGACGCTCGGACTCGGCGTCCAGCGCCGAGGTCGCCTCGTCGAGCAGCAGCAGGGGCGCGTCGCGAAGCAGGGCACGGGCGATGGCGATGCGCTGGCGCTGGCCGCCGGAGAGCCGCGCGCCGCCCTCGCCGAGGAAGGTGTCGAGGCCTTGCGGAAGGCGACGCAGGAATTCGGCGGCATTGGCCGCCTCGGCGACCTCCCAGAGCCGCTCGTCGGGCGCGTCCCACAGGCCGTAGCGCAGATTGTCTCGCGCCGACGCGGCGAAGATCACCGTCTCCTGCGGCACCAGGGCGATCCGCGCCCGGATCGCGGCGGGATCCGCGTCGCGCAGGTCGACGCCGTCGAGCCGGACGGTCCCTTCCGCCGGATCGTAGAAACGCTGGGCGAGGTTGAACAAGGTCGATTTGCCGGCTCCGGACGGCCCCACCACCGCCAGCGTCTCGCCGGGTTCCACGTTCAGGGTGAAGCGTTCGAGCGCGCTGACCTCCGGGCGGGTGGGATAACGGAAGGTCACCTGCTCGAAGGCAAGCGTGCCGAGGGGCGGCTCGGGCAGCTTGAAGGGGGTGGGCGGCGCCTTGATCTGGGGCACCTCGGCGAGCAGCTCGGCGAGCCGGCCCGCCGCGCCGGCCCCGCGCAGGAGCTCGCCATAGACTTCGCTCAGCGCCCCGAACGCTCCGGCCACGATGGCGCCGGTGAGGACGAACGCCGCGACGGTCCCGCCGCTCACCTGACCCTGGCTGACGCCGACCGCCGCCTGCCACATCACCAGCGTGATCGAACCGAACACGAGCGCGATCACGATGCAGGTCATCGCCGCGCGCACCAGGATGCGGCGGCGCGCCATGCCATAGGCCCTGGCGACCGCCGCGCGGAAGCGGCTCGCCTCGCGCGCCTCCTGACCGAAAGCCTGGACGATCTTCATCGCGCCCAGCGTCTCCGAGGCGACTGCCCCGACGTCGGCGATCCGGTCCTGGGTCGAGCGCGACATTCCGCGCACGCGCCGGCCGAGCAGGGTGATCGGGACGACGACGACCGGGATGACGAGCAGCAGCTGGGCGGTCAGCGCCGGCGAGAGAGTGAAGAGGTAAGCGATCCCGCCGAGACCCATCACCATGTTGCGCAGCGCCGTCGAGACGGCGCTGGCGACCACGGTCTCGATCAAAACCGTGTCCGCGGTCAGGCGCGAGGCGATCTCCGACGGCCGGTTCTCCTCGAAGAAGCGCGGTTCGAGGCGCAGCAGATTCTCCTGCACGTCGGTGCGGATCGCGGCGACGACCCTCTCGCCGAGCAAGGAGATCAGGCTGAACCGGGTGGCGGTGGCGAGCGCGAGCACGACCACGATCCCGAGCAGGTAACGGAAATGCGCCGAGATATCGCCGCCTCCCGCCGCGAAGCCGCGATCGATCACGCGGCGGAAGCCGTCCGGAATCGCGAGCGTGGCGCCCGCGGCGACGAGTAGCGCGACCATTGCGCCGGCGACCATCGCCTTGTGGCGGATCGCGTAGCGCCAGACCATCCTCAGGCTGCCGATGTTCCTGGCCGGCGGCGGCTGGCTCTTGTCCTTCATGGCGGCGGCCTAGCAGCCGCGCCGGAAGCGCTCAATGGCGCGGCCGCGCGCCGGCCGGCGGCAGCTTATCCACAGCCCTCTCGGCGCGGCGTTGACCGGCGGGTGGATAGCGCCCATGTGTGGTTCGGATGCTTTACGACGCCTACGAGATGCAGCGTTCGCTGCTCGCCGGGGCCAGCACCCTCGCCAATATCGGCGCCGGCTGGCTCCAGAACCCCGCAAACCCGCTCTCTTATGCAGGCATGGGGCCTATCGTCGCGTCCGCGCTCGACGTCTTCGCCCACGCCTCGGCGCCGCGCGGCAAGCCCGATTTCGGCCTCGATACGACCATCGTCGACGGCAGGACGGTGGCCGTGCGCGAGGAGATCGTGCTCAGGAAGCCGTTCGGCCAGCTCAAGCGTTTCCGCCGTCAGGGGGTCGAAGGCGGCCCGAAGCTGCTGATCGTCGCGCCGATGTCGGGCCATTATGCGACCCTGCTGCGCGGCACGGTCGAGCGCATGCTGCCGCGCCACGACGTCTACATCACCGACTGGCGCGACGCGAAGCTGGTGCCGCTCGACGCCGGCCGCTTCGATCTCGACGATTATATCGACTATCTGGTCGCATTCCTCGAAGCGATCGGACCGGGCGCGCATATGCTGGCCGTTTGCCAGCCTTCTGTTCCCTGCTACGCCGCGGCGGCGCTGATGAGCGCGGACGAGCATCCGGCGCGGCCGCGCAGCCTGACGATGATGGGCGGGCCGGTCGACACGCGTCAGGCGCCGACCGCGGTCAACGTCCTGGCCACCCAGCGCCCGCACGCCTGGTTCCAGCAGAATGTGATCGCCACCGTCCCCTATCTCTATCCGGGCGGCGGCCGGAAGGTCTATCCCGGCTTCCTGCAGCTTGCCGGTTTCATGGCGATGAACCTCGGCGACCACCTCACCAGCCACTGGGAGATGTTCAAGCATCTCGTCCAGGGCGACGGCGAGAGCGCGGACGCGACCAAGGAATTCTACGACGAATATCGCGCGGTCTGCGACATGACCGCCGAATTCTACCTGCAGACGGTCGACGTGGTCTTCCAGCGCCATCTGCTTCCCAAGGGCCAGCTCACCCATCGCGGCCGGCGCGTCGATCCGGGCGCGATCAGGGACGTCGCCCTCCTCGCGATCGAGGGCGAACGGGACGATATTTCCGGCGTCGGCCAGACCCGGGCCGGCCTGCGCATCGCCCGCGCCCTGCCGGCGGAGCTGAAGCATTACCATCTCGCCAAGGGCGTCGGCCATTACGGCATCTTCAACGGCAGCAAGTGGCGCGAGCGGATCGCCCCGGTCGTCGAGGAATGGATCGCCCGCCACGAGGCGTGAGGCGGGTTGCCGGGCACGCCCGCGCTGCCGAACGGCGCTTGTCCGCGGGCCGCAATGGTTTCCGCTTCATTTATCATCTTTGCCTGCGCGCTTCTGAGGCGGCGGCCGGCCTTGTTCGGAACGCCGCGTCCGGGTTTTTCTTCCCGCGGCTTTAACTAAGCATCAAACGTCTGCCGGTACGGATCGGGGAGCAACGACCAGCCGGCATTGGATAAAAATGTACCACGTCCCGGTTCCACTGGATGTCGACGAGCAGGAATTCGAGTCTCCCGAGCTCGCGCCCGAGCCCGTCGGGGCCGAGACCGGCAGCGACCGGCTCCGCGAAGCCCATCTGCTCCACGGCCAGGTCGAGGCGCGGGCGCTGTTCGCCCCCTATTTCGCAACCGTCGGAGTCGGCGCCGCTTTGCTCACCGGCTGGGCGATGTTCGGCGCGGTTCGGCTCGATCTGATCGTCGGCTGGGTCGCGTTCGTCTCGTTCCTCAACTGGGCGGTATGCCGCCGGGCGCTGGAGGCGGCCGCCTGGGGCGGCAAGGGCCACCGGCCGCACCGGACCTGGGTATCGGTCGCCGAGGCCCTCGGCCTGGCGGTGGTATGGGCGTCGCTGCCCACTTATGCCTTCGCCACCCAGGCGCCCGACGTCCAGATCGTGATCGGCGGCGCGATGGCGGCGATGGTGACGGCGGCGATCGCGCTCGCCGCGGTGCCGGCCGCCTCGATCGCCTGGATCAGCACCCTCACCGCGGCCTTCTGCCTCACTTATTATTTCGGGTCGCGCTCGCTCGATCCGAAGCTCGGCCTCACCTTTCTCGGAGTCGCGGCGGTCGGCATCTTCGGCATCGCCCGGCTGACCCGCTGGACCTTCGAGCAGCTCCAGACCATCGCCCGCACCCGCACACAGGCCGAGTCGATCCGGCTCCTGCTCAAGGAATATGAGCATCGCGGCGTCGGCTGGCTGTGGCAGGTCGATTGCGAGAACCGCGTCGTCTACATCTCCTCGCGCATGACCGCTTTGCTCGGCCGCTCCACCTCGCAGCTGATCGGCCATTCCCTCCCGGCGGCCCTGGGCGGCAACAGCGCGCTCGGCCGCACCCTGCTCGCGCGCCAGCCCTTCTCGAGCCTCGAGATGGAGCTGAAGACCCGCCGCGGCACGCGCTGGATCAGCCTCGCCGGAGACCCGATCATCGACATGGCCGGCGTCTTCCAGGGCTTCCGCGGCGTCGGCATGGACATCACCGAGGTGAGGAAGACGCAGGAGCGCCTGACCAACCTCGCCAACATGGACGTCCTCTCCGGCCTCCCCAATCGCGGCCGGGTGCGGCAGTTGCTCGGCGAGGCGCTGTCGGGCGCGACCACGACCAATGTGCCCTGCGCGATCATGTTCCTCGATCTCGACGGCTTCAAGCCGGTCAACGACACGTTCGGCCATCCCAAGGGCGACGCGGTGCTGAAGAGCGTCTCGCAGCGGCTGGTCAAGGAGGTCGGCCCGAACGGCCATGTCGGCCGCATGGGCGGCGACGAGTTCGCGATCGTGATCAAGGACGCGCAGAGCCGCCGCAAGGTCGATGACCTCGCCCGCCGCATCATCGCCGCCGTCGCCGAGCCCTATCATATCGACAAGGCGGAGATCCGGATCGGCGTCTCCATCGGCTGCGCCTTCGGCCCGATCGACGGGCAGAGCGTCGACGACCTTATTCAGAAGGCCGATCTCGCCCTTTACCAGGCGAAAGGACAAGGCCGCGGCACCTGCTGCTACTTCTCCGCCGACATGCAGAACGAAGCCGAGGACCGGCTCCGGCTCGAGCAGGACCTCAGGCAGGCGCTGACCCTCAAGCAGTTCCGGCTCGACTACCAGCCCCTGGTCAACGCCGCCGACCAGAGCCTGGTCG
>JAXDPC010000228.1:0-4527 GCA_034668525.1 Sphingomonadales bacterium | reverse complement strand
GTTCCCGGTAACTGTCACCGCCTTGACTCCTGTCCCCGCCTTGACTCCGCGCGGCTTTTCCGCTTGAGGAGCGCGGCGCGCGGGGCTTCGGCTCCGCGTTGCCGTTTACGAGGTTTGGGCGGTCCCTCTGCACGACCGCCTGGCCCGGGATACCTGAGGGTTCCCATCAAAGTAATACTTCGATGGGGTCCCTGCGCGGTCCCGGGACGAACGAAAGGCAAGATCCATGCGCCACCGCGTCGCCGGCAGGAAGCTGCAGCGCACCTCCTCCCACCGGGCCGCTTTGTTCCGCAACATGGCCGCCGCGCTCATCAAGCACGAGCAGATCACCACCACCCTCGCCAAGGCGAAGGAGCTTCGCCCCTATGTCGAGAAGCTGATCACGCTCGCCAAGAAAGGCGGCCTCTCCAACCGCCGCCTCGCCCATGCCCGGCTGATGGACGACGCGCAGCTCGTCAAATTGTTCGACGTGCTGGCGCCGCGCTACGCGGGCCGCGCCGGCGGCTACACGAGGGTGATCAAGGCCGGGCTGCGCGCCTCGGACGCCGCGGCGATCGCGATCATCGAGCTGGTCGACCGCGACCCCGCCGCCAAGGGCCAGGATTCGGGCCCGGTGACGGGCGGCGACGAGGATCTCGACGAAGCCGCCTGAGGCCGGGGACCGCGCGGCGGCCTGAGCAGAGGGGGCCGATGCCCTCGACCGTCATCCGCTCCTTCGCCTACCGCCCGGAGACGCGCGAGCTCGCGGTGACCTTCACCACCGGCCGGCGCTACGTCTATCGCGACGTGCCGGAAGATGCGGCCGAGGCGCTGCGCGCCGCTTTCTCCAAGGGCCGCCACTTCAACGCCCGCATCCGCGGCCGTTATCCCTTCATCGAGGTCGAGGGTGAGCCGGGCTGAGCGCGCCGCGCGCCCGGCCTCACCGGTCCTCCAGCTCGACCCAGGTCGGGGCATGGTCCGAGGCCTTCTCGCGGCCGCGATAGTCCTTGTCGACGCCGGCATCGAGCAGCCGGTCGGCGGCGTGGGGGCTGAGCAGGAGATGGTCGATCCGGAAGCCGGCGTCGCGCTGCCAGGCGCCCGCCGTATAGTCCCAGAAGGTCCAGACCGGCCCGTCGGGAAAGCGGGCGCGGATCGCGTCGGTCCAGCCCTGGTGGAGGATGCGGCGGAAGGCGGCGCGGCTCTCGGGCTGCATCAAGGCGTCGTGCGCCATGGCGCGCACCGAGAAGACGTCGTCGTCGGTCGGGATCACGTTCCAGTCGCCCGCGAGCACCACCGGCCGCTCCTCGGCGAGCAGCTCGAGCGCGTGCAGCCGCAGCCGCTCCAGCCAGGCGAGCTTGTAGTCGAACTTCCCGGTGCCGACCGGATTGCCGTTGGGCAGATAGAGCGAGGCGACGACGACGTCGCCGATCTCGGCCTCGATATAGCGGCTGTGGAGGTCCTCCTCGTCGGCGCCGGGGAGCCTTACCCTTCGCAGCGCGGGCGGCTTGCCCGAGGGCGTCAGGATGGCGACGCCGTTGAACCCCTTCTGCCCGTGCCAGAGGCCCTCATAGCCCGCCGCGCGCACGTCCTCGACCGGCACCGATTCGTCGGCGCACTTGATCTCCTGCAGGCAGACCACGTCGGGCTTCTGCTCGGCCAGATATTCCGCCAGCCGCGGCAGCCGCGCCCGGATGCCGTTCAGATTGTAGGTGACGATCTTCATGGTTCGTCATTGCGAGGAGCGCAGCGACGAAGCAATCCAGTTTCGCGCCGCTTCAGATGCTGAAGCTGCTCCCGCAGCCGCAGCCGGAGGCGGCGTTGGGGTTCCTGACCTGGAAGGCGGCGCCGCCGAGGCTTTCGACATAATCGACCGCGCCGCCGCGGACGAGGTCGAGGGTCATGCCGTCGACCACCAGGGTGACTCCGTCCTGCTCGACGGCGAGGTCGTCCGCCTCGATCTCGTCGGCGAGGCCGAAGCGGTACTGAAAGCCGGCGCAGCCGCCGCCGTCGACGGCGAGGCGCAGCATCGGCTTCCGGCCCTGGCGCGCGGCGATCGCCGCGACGCGGGCGGCGGCGGCGGGCGTGAGCGCGATGTCGGGGATCTCGGCCATGTTCGAGAGATAGGCGCGCACGGCGGCTGCCGCAACTCGGGGACAGTTACCGGTAACTGTCCCCAGACTGTCCCCTACGCTCGCGTGCGGTAGCCGCAGACGATGCCGAACAGGAAGGACATGAACAGGCCGAGCTGGACCTCGCCGCCGGGATCGGACCAGCCGACCAGCTCGTGGCCGAAGCCGAACAGAGCGATGAACATGGCGAGCGCGAGCCCGAGCACCGACTCCCCCTCCTCTCGAACCGGCGACCATGTTCCGCGCGGGTAAAGCGGCGGTGAAGGCGCTTGTGCGGTTCGCACGGTAGAGCCATATGCCGCCATGGCCGCAGCCGGAGCCTCCGATCCATGAAGACCCGCGTCTACGTCACGCTGAAGACCGGCGTCCTCGATCCGCAGGGAAAGGCGATCCACCACGCGCTCGAAGGCCTCGGCTTCGACGGCGTGCGCGGCGTGCGCCAGGGCAAATTGATCGAGCTCGATCTGGACGAGAGCGTCGGCGACGAGGCGGTCGAGGCGATGTGCCGCCGGCTGCTCGCCAATACCGTCATCGAGAACTACCGGATCGAGCGGGAGCAGGCGCCGGCATGAAATGTGCCGTCATCGTCTTTCCGGGCTCCAATTGCGACCGCGACATGACGACCGCGCTGCGCGACGTGACCGGCGGGGAGCCGCTGCGCGTCTGGCACAAGGAGACCGCGCTCCCCGAGCGGCTCGACCTGATCGCCATTCCCGGCGGCTTCTCCTACGGCGACTATCTGCGCTCCGGCGCGATGGCGGCGCAGTCCCCGGTGATGCGCGCGGTCGCCGAGGCGGCGGAAGGCGGGGTAGCGGTGCTCGGAATCTGCAACGGCTTCCAGATCCTGACCGAGGCGCGGCTGCTGCCCGGCGCGCTGATGCGCAACGCCGGGATCCGCTTCGTCTCCCGGCCGGTGGCGCTCAAGGTCGAGAACAGCCAGTCGGCCTTCACCGCCCGTTACCAGGCGGGCGAGGAGATCGTGATCCCGGTCGCCCATCACGACGGCAATTACCAGGCCGACCCGGAGACGCTCGACCGCCTCGAAGGCGAAGGCCGCATCGCCTTCCGCTATGCCGGCGAATGCAACGGGTCGGCGCGCGACATCGCCGGGATCGTCAGCGCGGCGGGAAACGTGCTCGGCATGATGCCCCACCCCGAACGCGCCATCGAGCCCGCCCACGGCCGCACCGACGGCAGGCGGCTGTTCGAGGGGCTGGTCGAGGCGCTCGCCTGACGCATACTATGCCGGTCCGCTTTCAGCGACCAAGGAAGCCGACCAAGAATGTAATGAGCGGCAGGAAGGGCAAGATCACGCCCGCGGCGGCGAAGGCGAGCCCGCGATAAGAACCGCGCGCAGCGATGTCTGAATGGAGTGTCTTCAGCTCGACGAGCCGCTTCACCGCGTCCTCGTCGAGTTTGTCCGCGGCGATCGCAGTGGCTTCCGCGTCGAGCCTCCGCAACATCCCGTTGGTTGCGCGTCTCGTCGCGGCCCGCGCCGCCGCTTCGCTCTTGAGCAGTATCAACGTACCGCCGCCAATCGAGAGGATGGTTGTGACAACGAAGTGGACGAGGACGAACCCGAACCCAGCCGGACGGAGATTCCACACGGCGGCAACGCTGTGGAGGGCGCCGGAAGGGTCCGCTCGCCAAGGATAGGCCCAGGCGGCCAATCCGAAGGGGAGGACCAGCGCGATCGACATCGCCATCGCGCTCCAGAACAGCATCATCCGCTTCGTCAACGCCAGCAGGCTGGCGACCAACGGGGATTGACCCGGATTGACCGGCGAGAGTCTTTTGGGCTCATCGGAGAGCACCCCGCCGAAGAGCATGCAGACGCGCGATGTGAGGACGACTCTCGCGGCCGTTGCGTAGAGCAGCGCCCATCCCGCACACCACCAGACGAGCTGAGCGAGTGACGGACCCGCCAGACCGGGCCTCAGGTCGCCGCCGACAAGAAGCCCGGCGGCCGCAGCCGCAAGAATCCCGATCGTCCATGCTGCGCAAATCTGCACGTTTCGGCGGTAGCTGGCATGGTCCAGCTTGTTGATGAGACGACGGGCGCTGTCCCTCGAAAGAAAGGGGACGAGCTCCGTCTCGATGATCCTCTGGATGGAAGGCGACGTCGCGGACGTCAGCGTCGTCGACGTGCCGCACCAGAACGCTCCATATAGCTGCAAGAGGAACAGCGGCCGCATGGCGCTGCCCCGTGCCGGCCAACCCCACAAGAGGAGCGGCAAGCCGATGAACAGCGCGGCATAGCTCATCGCGGCTGCTGCTCCTGCGAGCAATGGCGTTTCCGGCTGGCGAACCCGCTCGGACTCGCTGACGCGCGGGGGCGGTATGCCCAGGACGTTCAGACCAAGCGAGCCGCCGAGCAGGTCGTCGATTCGCCTGATCAGTTGGTCGCGAACATCGTTCT
>JAXDPC010000227.1:0-11573 GCA_034668525.1 Sphingomonadales bacterium | reverse complement strand
TCCTCCGTCATTGCGAGCGGAGCGAAGCAATCCAACGCCCCCCCATGTCGCTGGATTGCTTCGTCGCTTCGCTCCTCGCAATGACGGGAGCGTCAGATGATCGGGTGCCGCTCGTAATCGGCCTTGGCGGTGCGGCGGCTCAGGCGGCGGTGGAGCTCGTCGGTGGTGCGGCTGCCGGTGCGCTCGAACCAGAAGGGGAAGATTGCGTGGACCAGGCAGGCGAGGCCGCCGCCGATCATCTTCAGCCCGAAGCCCGAGGCGGCGACGAAATGCCGGCCGTAGCTCTCGCCGACTTCGGTCGGATGGCGCGTGAAGGGGTTGTCCGGCATGTCCGTCCCGTGGCTGTTCGTCCGCCTCAATATCGGCGCTTGGCCTGACCCGCCAGTGAATAGGGCGCCGCGCGCCGCAGCGCCTTGAATCGGCCCGTCGCGGGATGTCCGGTTCCTACCCAGAAAAAGAGCGGTCGAGGCCGAGAGGGCAAGGCCGAGCGCAAAAAAAGGGAGCCGGTCCCTGCGGACCGGCTCCCGATCTTCGTTGGCGCGCTGCCGGGGCAGCGGCGCCCTTCCTACCAGCCGGAGCCGGGGCCGAAGGTGATCTCCACGCGCCGGTTCTGCGGCTCGCGGACGCCGTCGGCGGTATCGACCGCCGGGCGGCTCTCGCCGAACGCCTCGGTGCGCATCACGCCCTCGGCGACGCCGCGGCCCGCCAGATACTGGCGGACGTTCTCGGCGCGACGCTGAGACAGGCCGACGTTGTACTGGTCCGAACCCGAACGGTCGGCGTGACCGGCGAGAACGACCTGCGCATTGCCGGTCGCGCGATACTGCTCGGCGGCATTGTCGAGGATGCCGGCGGCCTGCGGAGTGATCTCGTCGCGGTCCCAATCGAAGAAGACGATGAAGGGACCGATCGACGGGCACGTCTCACCCGGCTGGACCATGGTTCCGCCCGGGCACTGCACCGGCGGCGGCGGCGCCGGCGGGGCCGGCGGGGCCACGTAGGGCGGCGGCGTTGCGACCGGCGGCAGCGGCGGAGGGGCGGGCTCCGAACCGCCCAAGTTGAAGGTCAGGCCGCCCATGATGCTGTGCGAACGGACGCGCATCCCGGTCTCGGCGCCGTTGAACGCGATGAGCTCGACCGAGCGGGTGTTGAAGAAGCGGTACCGGACGGTCACGTCCACATTGTCCGAGATCGCCTGACGCACGCCCGCGAGCAGCTGCCAGGCCGGAGTCCAATCGGAGCCGTCGAGGAAAGGCGTCGCGTTGGAAAAGTTGCGGTAGTTGTTCGCCTTGACCCGCGCCATGCCGACACCGCCGCCGAGGGTGGCGGAAATCCCGTCATCGTCGCCGAAATCGAGCAGGGCGTTGGCCATGAAGCTGAGCGCGCTGGTGTTGCCACCCGCCTCGCGCGTGGGCGCGAAGACCGCGCCCTCCAACGGCAGCCTGATCGTGGTGGCGTAGGAATCCAGGTCCGCCCGCCGATAGGCGGCCTCGGCCTCGAGCCGGACCGCACCCAAGTCGTAACCGATGAAAACGCCCCCATCGTAGCCATATTCGTGGTCGACCGTGACGGCGTTTTCGACAGCCCCGATGTCGATGTCGATATCGCCGACCCTCATCGCGCCGAATTCGCCGCCGATGTAGAACGCGCCATCGCGCGCCAGCGCTGGCGAGCCCGCGATGGCTGCGACACTGGCAAGCCCAACCGCTATCTTTCGCATGCTGAATTCCCCTTGTTCTAGGCGTCAAAGGTGCCGTACCCGTCTGTCCAAATCGGCACGCCTGGCGCAACTCATAATCTTGGCATGCTCCTTAGACAAGACAATGCACCGCTGTTGCTGTGGCGGAAATGCAACGTGCCTGAAGAAGACCTAAGCAATTGCGCCCAAGGAACAAATTCAGGATTACAGCGAGCTTCGCATAACATGGCCGCGAACTGGCTCGGCCGCCCCGCGCAGCCCTCCTGTACGGACGCCGGCGTTCGCTTCCACCTGTTGCGCACGTTGGCAGAGGGCGTAGAATGGCGGGATGGCCGGAGATGGTGGCGCCTTTGCGGTCGTCGTCGGGGACGACATCATCCCCGCTTCGGGCGAAGCTCTCCCGGCCGATGCGCTTTCCTGGCATCCGCTCCTCCAAAGAGTGGTGCGGATCGGCGAGCCGGCAGGCTCGCGCGTGTGGATATATTACAAGGGTTCCGCCTATCTCGCCGATCCGGCCAGCCTTCGGCCGGTGGGATCCATCGTCATCGGAGCAGGCGATGAAGTATCATACAAGGGACAGCCTGCGGTGGTTCGCGACGTCGTTTGGCACTTCAAGGATGAGTGCGCGAACTATTACGTAACCCAGAACGGCCGGCGCGTCTCCAAGCGGCTCTACGACCGAGACTTGGAGCTTCTCGCGTCCGCCCCATAACCTTTCGGGCCGGGCAAGTCCGCTTTCGACCCATTGCGGACGGTCCTGTGGAGGAGTCTCATGATCGCAGCGGCAGGCGTGATTTCGGCGCTGCTTGGTTCGCCGGGGGCCGTCCCTCCCCGGCCCCTGACCGACCCGGCCGCTTGGTTCGACGCCGCGGCAGCCGCTACGGATCCATGGCCGGATCGCTGGCCCGGCGAGGCAATGGTCGCGTATCGGGTCCGGGTCGGAAAGGATGGGCGCGTAGCCGAATGCTCCATCGTCCGGTCGACCGGATACGGCTCGCTCGATCGAGCGACATGCGACGCTCTGGCCCGCTATGGCCGCTTCGAGCCCGCCCGAGACGCTGACGGGCGAGCGGTGCGCGGCGAATGGTCGGGCCGCACCCGATGGACCGACATCGTCGGGACGGTGCCGGAACCCGAGCGGCAATGAGCCTGCTTTCCCCGCCGCGCGCGTGGCCCCTGGGAGCGCGCCCTTGCCGCCGCCTTGAAGGCCGCCGGGCGCCCCGCTAGAGCGAAGTGACGTTAACGTAAGGGACTGCGATGGCCGAAGCCTATCTCGTCGCCGCCGCCCGCACCGCGGGAGGAAAGCGCGGCGGCGCGCTCAAGGACTGGCACCCGGCCGACATGGCCGCCGAGATACTCGACGCCCTGGTCGCGCGGTCGGGCATCGATCCCGCGGCGGTCGAGGACGTGATCATGGGCTGCGTCGGCCAGGCCGGCGAGCAGGCCTTCCACATCGGGCGCAACGCCGTGCTCGCGTCGAGCCTGCCGCAGTCGGTGCCGGCGGTGACCATCGACCGGCAGTGCGGCTCCTCGCAGCAGGCGATCCAGTTCGCCGCCCAGGCGGTGATGAGCGGCACGCAGGACGTCGTGATCGCGGCCGGCGTCGAATCGATGACGCGGGTGCCGATGGGCCTGCCGGTGACGCTGCCGATGCAGCACGGCATCGGCACCGGCCCCTTCTCGAAGCGGATCCAGGAGCGCTTCGGCGTGCCGATGTTCAGCCAGTTCGTCGGCGCCGAGATGATCGCCGAGAAATATCAGTTCCGCAAAGAGGAGCTCGACGCCTTCGCTCTCGAAAGCCACCGCAAGGCCGCCCGCGCCGCCGACGAAGGCGCGTTCGACGAGGAGATCGTTCCGCTCCGCATCGTCGATGCCGACGGGAACGAGACTCTCCACGTCCGCGACGAGGGCATCCGCGGCGACGCCACGCTCAAGGGCATCGCCGCGGTCAAGCTGCTGCAGGAGGGCGGCAGGATCAGCGCCGCCAACGCCTCGCAGATCTGCGACGGCGCCTCCGGCGTGCTCGTGGTCAGCGAGCGGGCGCTGACCGAGCAGGGCCTCACGCCGATGGCGCGGGTCGTCAATCTGACGGTGACCGGCGGCGATCCGGTGATCATGCTCGAGGAGGTGATCCCCGCGACGAAGCGTGCGCTCGACCGCTCGGGCATGGCGATCGGCGACATCGACCTTTACGAGGTCAACGAGGCGTTCGCGCCGGTCCCGCTCGCCTGGCTGCGCGAGATCGGCGCCGACCCGGCGCGGCTCAACGTCAACGGCGGCGCGATCGCGCTCGGCCACCCGCTCGGCGCTTCCGGCACCAAGCTGATGGCCACCCTGCTCCACGCGCTCAAGGCGCGCGGCAAGCGCTACGGCCTCCAGACCATGTGCGAAGGCGGCGGGCTCGCGAACGTCACCATCGTGGAGCGATTCGGCTGAGGCGGTGCCGGAGCCGTTTTCCCGAGCTAGCTCGCGAAACCATACAGCCCCAGCCCGGTGAAGCCCAGGCCGACCGCGAAGATCAAGCGGTACAGCCAGAGCCAAAGCCTCCACGTCTCGAGTCGTACGATCCTTCCCATCACCACGTTATGGACAGGGATTGCGATCTCTCGTGGATCGACCGGATTGTGCAGCGCAATGCGTTCGGCGAAGGCGTCTATGCTCAAGTTGACCATCTGCTTCTTTCCCGCGGGAAAAATGACTTCGAAAAGCTTGCGCCTGGTCTTCGCCTCGACAAAATCCCGGCGCGCATTGGCGACATAGGCGATGGAACCGACGTTGGCTCCCACGCAGGTGGCAACATCATCCGCCATCACCATGTTCAATGTGTTGAGATAGGCTTCCGCTAACGCGTGATGAACACGTGAGCGTTCGAACAGCTTATAGGTAAGGATGTATCCCGCCACTGCTACAAGCAGAATAGTCACCGTGACCGGTAACGATCTTTCGTCAAGAATTTCGTAGTGCGTCCACAGAGCTCCGGTAAGGCCTAGGAGCGCTACCGATATCGACGTAAGGATCGCTGTCGCCGTAGAGCGCTGAGTCTCGTAATGGCGGAGGAATGACGACTGTTCCGCGTTCATCTTGAGCAGGAAATCGCAGACCATCGCCTGCCTCTCATGTTTCGATTGCATGGCAGCCCTCAGAATTGCAGCCATGCTATGTCAGCAATCGGCGTTTTTCAAACGCATTGCAGGATTCTGCGGGCCGCCGCGATTTGCCTTCGGTCAGGGTACGAGGCGCAGCATCAGCCGTCGCCGGTGTCGGCCGGCGTCAAGGACTTCTCACGAGCGCCTATTCCGCGGCGGCGCGGTCCTCGTGGTCGCTCAGCCGCTGAGTCCGCGCTTCGGCGCAGAGCTGGCGCAGGTCGCGGCGGATGGCGTTGCCGCCCAGGTGCGCGTCGACATTGTCGTAACGCTCCTGCTTGAGCTGGCGGGCGATCTCGTCGATCGCCCGGCAGCTGCCGCCGCGGGCGAGCTCGTAGGCGCGCTCGACCGTCGAGAGGCGCCGTTCGGCGTCCATTCAGCGCAGCCCAGCCGGCTCGGCGTCGGCGCGCAGCCGCGCGTAGCGGTTCGCCATGCCGAGATGGCGGTTGCGCTCCGCGCCCGAAGCTGCGCCGGCCGCGAGGTAGCGCGCGCCCGCTTCCAGCTGGCTGTAATAAAGATGATCGTCGGCGGGTGACATGGGCGCTCCTCGTCGGGCAAGCGGGAGCGCGGCTGGTCTCTCGAGCGCCCCACCTTGCACGGCCGATCGGGACGATCCGCCGGCTGTAGCACGGGCGCGGCGAAGCCGCCAGAGCGTCGGCGGTTCAGCTGCCGCTCTTGGTCGACCCCTTGCTGCGGCCGCCGGAGCTCTTGCCGCCGGTCGTCTTGCCGCCGCTCTTCGAGGACGAGGCTTTCGTCGAGCCGCTCCCGGACGAGGAAGATGACTTGCCGCCGCCGGAGCCGGCTCCACCCTCCGACTTGCCGCGGCGGCTCTTCACCACGGCCCGCGCCGCGGCCACCGCCGCGCCCGCGACGACGGCGCCGGCCGCGACCTTGGCCGCGCGGCTGCCGCCGACCTTCTTCGCGATCTTGCCCGCGCGCTCGGTGAGGGATTCGCCGCTGCCGTCCTGGCCGCCGCCGCCCGCCCCGCCTTCCGGACCGCCGCTGTCGGCGGCATAGGCATGGGGGATGGCTTTGCTCGGGATGCGCGACATGGCTCTTCTCCGTGGCTGATGTTTCGCCTGACCAACGATGGCGCGGCGGCGCAGGTTCCCATCCCGAAGCTGCACTGCGGCGGGCGATGCGCTAGAAAGCGGAATGGCCGAGCCATTCTCGATCCGGGAGGAACGCCCCGGCGACCGCGCTGCGGTCCGCGCCGTCACCGAGGCCGCGTTCGGGACCGGCGACGAGGCAGGGCTGGTCGAGCGTCTGCATGCCGATGGCGACGTCGAGATCGCCCTCGTCGCCGAGGAGGAGGGGCGAATCGTCGGCCATGTCCTCTTCTCGCGCATGGCGGCGCCCTTCCGCGCACTGGGGCTCGGCCCCGTTTCGGTTGAGCCCGCGCGGCAAGGAAGCGGGATCGGTTCGTCGCTGATCGGCGCGGGTCTGGCACGTGCCCGCGAGGGGCGATGGGACGCAGTCTTCGTGCTCGGCGACCCGGATTATTACGGCCGCTTCGGCTTTACCCTTGCCGCGGCGGCGCCGTTCGGCTGCGCCTATTCCGGCCCGCACTTCATGGCATTGCCCCTCGGCAGCGAGATGCCCTCAGGCGGCGACGAGATCGCCTACGCCTCAGCCTTCGCGGCGCTCGGCTGAGACGCCCGGCTCAGCGGCGGCGCAGCCGCGACAGCAGGCCGGGCCGGGCGCGCTTCTCGAACAGCTCGTCGGCCGCTTCGGGATCGAGCAGCTCGCTCTGCGCGAGCTTCTTCTCGGCCGCGCTTGGCTCTTCCGGCTCGAGCGGGACGAGGGTGCGGCCCTGGCCGCGCATCCGCTCGATGCAGGCGATCAGCGATCCCGTCTCGGCGAAGCAGCCGGCGACCTGCGCAGGCTCCGCGCCGAAATGCTCGGCCAATATGTCGGTGCGGATATCGGCGATCGCGGCGCGCGCCGCCGCGTCGTCGCTCGCGTCGATCAGCAGGTCGCATTCGCTGTCGAGACCCATCGACCGATTGTTCATATTGGCCGAGCCGACGCGGAGCACGCAATCGTCCACGATCATGATCTTGGCGTGGACGTAGATGTCGGCCCCGCCTTCGGTGACCGGATAATAGATAGCGAAGCGGCCGCCTCGGTCCTTGTCCTTCAGCGCTTTCACTAGATGGTAGCGCGCCGGGCTCATCACCTTTCCGTCCAGCCAGCCATAAGCGGTGCGCGGGTTCACGATCACGAATTCGGGGCCGTCGGGCTCGGCCAGCCGCTCGCCGATCGCCTCGGCGATGACGCGCGAGGCGAAATATTGGGTCTCGACATAGACGAAGCGGCGGGCGCGGCGGATCAGATCGACGAACAGGGCCTCGATCTCGCGGATCTCCTCGATCCTGCCGGCCTTGCCGCGGGTGCGCGCAATCGCGACTTCGACGTCGCCGAAATGCGGCTGCAGCCCGGCGGGCCAGAGATCCTGCCGCGCGCGCGGCGGGACCGGCAGCTGCGTGCCCGTCGCGCATTCCCAGCGGATCCGGGCGAGGTCGCCGATCGCTTCGGCGGCGCAGCCGTCCACCGCCATCGTCGCATCGTGCCACGGCTCGTAGGCGCGGCCGGTGAACGGACGCCGGCGGCCCGGCTCCTCGTCCTTGTGATGGCGCGTGTCCCAGCGCGACCCGGTGATGTCGATGCCGCCGCAAAAGGCGATCTTGTCGTCGATGACGAGGATCTTCTGGTGGTGGCTGCCGTCGAGCGGGTGCTGATGGTCCCATTTGACGTGGATCTGGCTGTCGAGCCCCCAGCGCAGCATCCTGAGGAACGTCGTGCCGCGGCCGGGGACGCTGATCGCGCCCTGGTCCCAGGCGAGGATGTGGATGTTGAGTTCGGGCCGCCGCCGCGCGAGCCACGAGAGGAGGGCGCCGAGCCCGCGCGGGGCGCCCTCGGGCGGGTCCTCGTCGACGAGGCTCACCCGGGTATCGACGTCCCAGCCGATCAGCAGGACCTGGGTGCGCGCCTGGAGCATCGCGTGGAGGGCGTGGCGGTAATAATCGGCCGCGTCCACGATCAGGGCGGCGCGCTCGGCGCGCTCCACGCGCCAGCAGTTCCGCCCGGGTTCGAGCAGTGGGGCAGGGTCTTCAAGGGTCGCGGTCGAGTCGGCCACGGGCCCCGAACGCCCCATCGCGGCGACGGTTGCCGGGCCGCAACGAATGGTCAGGCGGCGCGGGTTTCAGGCTCGGACGCCGCCGCCTGCAGAGCGCCGCCGTGGATCACGGCCCAGGCGTGCCCGGCCGCCGCGCCGGCGCGGGCGTCGCCCCTCGGTCCGGGCGCGGTCCAACCGCAACGCGGGCAATCCTCGGCGTTGCGCACCCGTGGGTGGATTCCCCACGGCTTGGCGGAAGAACATTCGAACTGGTTCATGAGTGATGCGCTCGGACAATGAGTCATGCATATCTATGCACAGCTCTGCATAGACGCAAGCTTAACCAGACCGCCGCTTCCCCACCGCGGCCAGCGCCGCCTCGATCGCGGCGCCGATGTCCATCGCGCTGGTATCGATCACCTCGGCGTCCTCGGCGCGGCGCAGCGGCGCGGCGGCGCGGGCGGAGTCGCGCGCGTCGCGGGCGCGGATGTCGGCGAGGACGTCGTCCAGGCTCGCGTGGAGGCCGTTGCGCTTCAGCTCCTCCCAGCGGCGGCGGGCGCGGACCTCGGCGCTGGCGGTGACGAACAGCTTGGCCTCCGCTTCCGGGGCGATCACGGTGCCGATGTCGCGCCCGTCGAGCACGGCGCCGCCCGGCTGCGCCGCGAAATGGCGCTGGCGCTCGAGCAAGGCCTGGCGGACCAGCGGATAGGCGGAGATCCGGCTGGCGACTCCGCCGACCGCCTCGGCGCGCAGCTCCGGATCGTCGAAATCGATCTGCGAGACGTCGCAGGCGCGGGCGGCGTGGAACTCGCTCTCGGGGTCGAGGCCGAGCCGGAGGAGGTTGAGCGCGGCGGCCCGGTAGAGCAGGCCGGTGTCCATGTGCGGCAGGCCGTAATGGCGGGCGAGCGCCTTGGCGATCGTGCCCTTGCCGCTCGCCGCGGGGCCGTCGACGGCGATGATCATGTGAGGCTCCTCAATGTGTCGGCGAAGCCGGGGAAGCTGGTCGCCGCGGCGGAGAAACCGTCTATCCCGACCGGAGCCCGCGCGTGAAGCCCCGCCACCGCGAAGCTCATCGCGATTCGGTGGTCCAGCCGCGCCTCCACGGTCGCGCCGCCGGCAAGCGCCTCCCCGCCCGATCCGCGCACCGCGAGGCCGTCCCCGCTCTCCTCGACCTGGGCGCCGATCGCCCCGAGCCCGGCCGCCATCGCGGCGATCCGGTCGGACTCCTTGAACCGCAGCTCGGCGAGCCCGCGCGCGCGGCTGGTGCCCTGGGCGAAGGCGGCGGCGACGAAGAAGATGGGGAATTCGTCGATCATCGCCGTCGCCAGCTCGGGCGGCACCTCGACGGCGCGGAGCGCGGAGTGGCGGGCGACGATGTCGGCGACCGGTTCGCCCGAAACCTCCCGCTCCTTCTCGAAGGCGAGGTCGGCGCCCATCTCCTTCAGCAGCGTGAACAGTCCGGTCCGATGCGGATTGATTCCGACCCCCTCGATCCGCACCTCGGAGCCCGGCACGACCAGCGCGGCGACGAGGAGGAAGGCGGCCGCCGACGGGTCGCCCGGCACGGACAGCCTCTGCGGCCGGAGCTCGGCCTCGCCGCGGAGGACGATCTCGCCGCCCTCCGCGGCGATGTCGGCACCGAACAGCTTCAGCATCCGCTCGCTGTGGTCGCGGGTCGGCGCCAGCTCGATCACCCTGGTCACGCCGGGCGCGTTGAGCCCGGCGAGGAGCAGGGCCGATTTGACCTGGGCGGAGGCGATCTCCAGCCGCGTGGTCTGCGCCACGGCCGGGCAGAGCCCGCGTACCGTGGCGGGCAGGGTGCCGCCGGGTGCGGTGACGATCTCGGCGCCCGTCCGGCGCAGTGGCGTCGCGACCCGCTCCATCGGCCGCCGGCAGAGCGAAGCGTCGCCGGTGAAGGTCAGGGCAAGGGGATGGCTGGCGGCGAGGCCCATCAGCAGCCGCGCCGACGTCCCGCTGTTCCCCAGGTCGAGCGCCCCCGCCGGCTGGAGGAGGGCGCCGACGCCCACCCCGTCCACCATTGTTTCGGCGCCCGCGCGCTCGATCGCCGCGCCCAGAGCCCGCAGCGCGGCGGCGGTCGCGGCGACGTCACCGCCCGCGCTCAATCCCTCGATCCGGCTTCGGCCGGCGGCGAGCGCGGCCAGCATCAGGGCCCGATGCGAGATCGACTTGTCGCCGGGGACGCGCGTCGTCCCGCGCAGCGGCGCGCCGGGTATGAAGTGCATGGTCTGCGGCCCGGCCCTCGTCATGCGCGCGGCTTTTGACAGCGGCCTTTCCCTATGGCAAGGCGCCGCGCGACCGCGGCGCCGCGACCGGCGCCGCACTACGAAATCCACTTTTATCGGAGACTTTTCACCCATGGTGAAGGCTGAATGGGGCACCAAGCGCACCTGTCCCAAATGCGGCGTCCGCTTCTACGATCTCGGCAAGGAGGATCCGGTGACCTGCATCGCCTGCGGGATCGCCTGGGATCCGGAGCCGGTGCTGAAATCGAAGCAGCCGCTTCCCTATGACGAGCCCGCCAAGGCGGTCGCGGAGAAGCCCGAGACGGACGACACCGATCTCGCGGCCGAGACGCTCGATATCGACGAGGATGCCGAGGAGAATCCGGACGACGAGGTCGATCTCGGCGGCGACGACGATATCGGCGTCCCCGGCGCCGGCGGCGACGACGAAGAGGTCTGAAGCTGCTTGCTAAGGAGCGCCGCCTTTCCTAAATGCGGCGCTCACCGGCCGCCCTCCCAGGGGCGGCGAAGGGTGCGGGGCCGTAGCTCAGCTGGGAGAGCGCTGCAATGGCATTGCAGAGGTCAGGGGTTCGATCCCCCTCGGCTCCACCAATCCATTTCATGACGGCCAGGTCCCGCTTGTCGGCGCGGCCCCCCTGCTGGTACAAGCGCGCTCATGTTTACCGACATGAAGCAGGGCACCGCGGAGGACTGGGCCCACATTGCCGCCGAGCATGGCAGGCACCAGCAATCGGTGGCGGCGAAGCAGATCATGGAGGGCCTCGCGCGGCTGGAGGCGATCGAGGTCGGCTTCGCGGCCAACCAGCTCACCCACTCGCTGATGGCCGGCACGCTCGCCCGCCGTGCCGGCGCCACCGACGAGGAGGTGGTCGCCGCGCTCTGCCACGACATCGGCAAGCTCTTCTCGATCCCCAATCACGGTCCGATCGCCGCCGAGATGCTGAAGCCCTATGTCCGCGAGGACATCTACCACGCCATCTACTGGCACCAGCATTTCCAGGGCCGCTATTATTTCGAGCATCTCGGCCTCGATCCCGAAGCGCGCGCCCGCTTCGAGGGCGAGAGCTGGTACGATTTCGCGGTCAAGCTGGTCGACGAATGGGACGCGCCCGCCTTCGACCCGGCTTTCGAGGTGGACCCGCTGGAAAGCTTCGAGCCGGAAGTGACCCGGGTCTTCTCGAACCCGCGGGCGATGGTGTAGCGGTCCTTCGATACGCCGCTTCGACTTCGCTCAGCGGCTACTCAGGATGTGCGGCAGGGGCTGGATCACCGCTCATCCTGAGTAGGGACTGAGCTTGGCGAACGCTCGTATCGAAGGACCCGGCAAAACCCACGGAACCGCCTCCCGG
>JAXDPC010000226.1:0-3541 GCA_034668525.1 Sphingomonadales bacterium | reverse complement strand
CGCGCGATGCTCGACGACGTCTGGGCGCGGCGGCCCTATCCGGGCGACGATTACGTGCTTCCCTTCGGCCGCGCGAAGAAGGTGAGGCAGGGCGACGACATCAGCATCGTCACCTGGGGCGCGATGGTCCCGCGCTGCGAGGAGGCGGCGCGCGACGTCTCGGCCGACGTGATCGACCTCAGGACCCTGGTGCCGTTCGACAAGGAGACGGTGCTGGAGTCGGTGCGCCGCACCCGCCGCTGCCTGATCGTCCATGAGGACCTGAAGACCGGCGGCTTCGGCGCCGAGATCGCCGCGATCGTCGCCGACGAAGCGTTCATCGACCTCGACGCGCCGGTCGCGCGGGTAACGATGCCGGACATCCCCAGCCCCCACAATCCGGTGCTGCTCAACTGGGCGGTGCCCTCGGTCGAGCGCATCCGCGCCAAGATCGAAGAGCTGGTGGGGTTTTGATGACGGTCGTCATTGCGAGCGAAGCGAAGCAATCCAGTTGCAGCCTCGGTCGCCGGCTGGATTGCTTCGTCGCTGCGCTCCTCGCAATGACGGAGGCAGCGCCATGATCGACGTCATCGTGCCGATCGAGCAGGAGGGCACCCAGGCGGTGGTGCGCGCCTGGCTGAAAAAGGTCGGCGACCGGGTCGAGGAGAACGATCCTCTGGTCGAGCTCGAGACCGACAAGGTCGCGGTCGAGGTACCGGCGCCGGCGGCCGGGGTGCTGCGCGAGATATTGCTCGAGACCGACGCCGAGGCGGTGCCGGGCGCGGTGCTGGGGCGGATCGCGATTGAGTCGGAAGAGGATGCGTCGTCCCGGCGGAGGCCGGGACCTCAGCGAGAACAGGCGCCGAGCTTTTCACCCGACGGGATCCCGGCCTCCGCCGGGATGACGGCAAGAGACTTCCCGCTCGACCTCCGGCTCTCTCCCGCGGTGAAGCGGGCCTGCCTGCAGCACGATATCGATCCGCGGACCATTCCGGGCACCGGGCGGGACGGCCGCGTCACCCGCGCCGACGTCGACCGCGCGGTCGAGGCGGCAACGAAGGTGCAAGTCGCCGAACCCACCGACGGATCGATCCGCTCGCACAATGTCCCGCACGACCGGATGCGGCTCAGGATCGCCGAGAACATGCTCGCCTCGGTCACCCGGGCGCCGCACGTCACCGCGGTGTTCGAGGCCGATTTCTCCGCGATCATCGCCCATCGCGAGCGTCACAAGGCGGCCTGGGCGAAGAAGGGGGTGAAGCTCACCTACAGCGCCTATATCGTCGCCGCGGCGGCGGAGGCGATGAAGGTCGCGCCGGCGATCAACAGCCGCTGGCACGAGGACCGGCTCGAAATCTTCGACGACGTCAATATCGGCGTCGGCACCGCGCTCGGCGAGAAGGGTCTGATCGTCCCGGTCCTGCGCGGAGTTCAGAAGCTCAATCTGAAGGGCATCGCCGCCGGGCTCGAGGAGCTGACCGAGAAGGCGCGGGGCGAACGGCTGACCGCGAAGGACGTCTCGGGCGGCACCTTCACCATCTCCAACCACGGCGTGTCGGGCTCCTTGTTCGCGGCGCCGATCATCATCGCCCAGCCGCAATCGGCGATCCTCGGCGTCGGCAAGCTGGAGAAGCGCGTGGTGGTGCGCGAAGTGGACGGAGCGGACGCGATCCAGATCCGCCCGATGGCCTATGTCTCGCTCACCATCGACCACAGGGTCGTCGACGGCCACCAGACCAACGCCTGGCTCACCCGCTTCGTCGCGCTGCTGGAGACGTGGCCGGCGGAGTGAGCGAGGGGACGGTGAGTGAGGGGACAGTCACTTTCAGCCGCCGCGCCTGAAACTCGGCGCGAGGCAGCTGAAAGTGACTGTCCCCCTTCAGACCTCCCCCCTTTCCCCCGTCCGGTTACGCCTTCTCAGCCACCCCCCTGAACCCCTCGAGCAGAGCCGCCCAGCCGCCGTCCATGCCGCTCTCATAGCCGCCGCGCAGCTCTTCGGCGCGCTCTCCGTAGCGTTCGAGGTCGCGATGCTCGAAGGCGACGATCGTCTCTTCGCCCTCGGCGGTGAAGGTGACTTCGACAATCGTCTCGAAGTCGGGATCATAGGCCCAGTCGGCGTTGAGCTGCCAGGCGAGGACGATCCGGCGGGGCGGGTCCCAGGCGAGGACTCGCCCCCAATCCTGCTCGGATCCGTCCTCGCCGATTTCGTACCAGCGGCCGCCCGCGCGCGGCTCGATCAGCACGTCCCGCTGCGGCGCCTGCAGCAGGGAATGACTCTTCAGCCACCATCGGCCCATGTTTGCGGTGAAGACCCGGAACGCCTTCTCCTGCGATGCGCGGACGCGCAGGGTCTTGCGGATCGGCGCGGGGGCGATGCGCTGCGTTGGGGCGGTCATTGTCCCTCCTTCTCGGCTTCGGCGGCGAAGGCCGCGAGCGCGGCGTCCCAGTGACGGTCGAGCCACTCGCGGATCGGGCCGAGTCCCGCGGGATCGATGCTGTAGACGCGGCGCGTTCCCTCCGCCCGGTCGCGGACCAGCCGGGCCTCCTTCAGCACCTTCAGGTGTTGCGAGACGGCGGGGCGGGTCACTGGCAGCAAGGCCGCGAGTTCGCCGACCGCCATCGGCCGCGCGGCGAGCCTTTCGATGATCTCGGCCCGAATGGGCTCCGCAAGCGCGGCGAACGGGTTAGCCATAGCTAACCGTTAGTAAGAGCTTACCAATAAGTCAAGGGCGGCGCGATGGTGGAAGCAGGTCGATCTCATAGAGGCGGGGCCAGTTCTTGCCGGTGACGAACAGGCGGTCGCGCTCGGCGTCGTAGGCGATCCCGTTCAGCACATTGTCCTCGTTGGCGCCGGCCTCGGCGGCGAGCGGGGCGAGGTCGATCCAGGCGACGACGCGGCCGCTGGCGGGATCGATGCGGGCGATCCGGCTCGTCATCCAGACGTTGGCGAGGATCTCGCCGTTCGCAAATTCGAGCTCGTTCAATCGGGCGACCGGCTGGCCGGCCGAAGTGACGTCGATCCGCCGCACCTCGCGCATCGTCGCGGGATCGAGGAAGCGCAGGGTCGGCGTGCCGTCGCTCATGATGATGTGGCGGCCGTCCTGGGTGAGGCCCCAGCCTTCGTGGCTGTAGCTCCAGCGGCCGGTCTGGCGGAAGGTGCCGCGGTCCCAGCGGAAGCCGATTCCGTCCTGCCAGGTGATCGAGAGGATCTCGCCGCCCCAATTGACGATGCCCTCGCCGAACAGGCCGGGCGGGATGTCGACCGAGCGCAATACGCGGCCGCTGGCGAGATCGACCTCGCGGATGGTCGAGGCGCCGACCAGGCCGGTGCTCTCCCACAGCCGGCCGTCGAGCCAGACCAGCCCCTGCGTGAAGGCGCCGGGATCGTGCGGATAAGCGTGGACGATGCGGAAGGACTGGACCGGCGGCTCGGCCTCGGTCCGCGGCGGGGCCTGCTGCTCCGGCGCCGGCTGCGCGCAGGCGGTGATGCCGAGCAGGAAGGCGATCGCGCTGCGCATCTCCGGCTCCTCTAGGGCCTGTTCATGGTGAGGAGGTCGTAGGA
>JAXDPC010000225.1:0-15147 GCA_034668525.1 Sphingomonadales bacterium | reverse complement strand
GGAGGAGGCGGCGCGGGAGATGAGGGCGCGGGCCGAGCCGTCGGCGATCCTGTTCGGCGCCGAGCGGTCCGGGTTGGAGACGGACGAGGTGGCGATCGCGGGCAAGATCCTGACGGTGCCGGTCAATCCGGAATTCCGCTCGCTGAACCTGGCCCAGGCCGTGATCCTCATCGCCTACGAATGGTCGAAATATTCGGAGCTCGCCGTTCCGACCGAGGGCGATGAGGCGGAGGCGCGGGCGACGCAGGATCAGCTCGAAGGCTTGATCGTCCAGCTCGAGGCGTCGCTCGAAAAGGCCGGCTATTACCATCCGCCCGACCGGACTCCGACGACCAAGAACACGATCCGCACCATCCTGACCAAGGCGGGCTGGTCGAACCGCGAGGTGCAGGCGATGCGGGGGGTGGTGCGGGCGCTGGCGGAGAGGCGGGGTCGGTAGTTGGGGGCGGAGCAGACCCTCCCCCGTTCGCATCGAGCGAAGTCGAGATGCCATGTCGAGCGGAGCCGAGAACAGGGCCTCGGCTGCGCTCGGCGCCGGTCCTCGACTTCGCTCGGACCGAACGGGTCTCTTAATCTCTCCGCAGCGCGTCGAAGCGGTCGAGCTCGTAGGCGATCGAGGCTTCGATGAGGCGCTCGTAGAGGTCGGCGGCAACGTCCGCGGGCACATCCGCCGCCGCCGCGTGCCCCGCGACCTTTTCCAGCACATCCGCCTTGCGCCATTCGTCGCGCACCGCCCTGCGCTCAGGCTTGATGCGGGCGGCGGCGTCCATGTAGCGGAAGCGCTCGCCGATCAAGGCGACGATCCCGGCGTCGAGCGCGTCGACCCCGGCCCGGACCTCGGCCATCGTCCGGCAATCGGCGGCTTTCACTCTCTTCATGGCGCCTCTTTAGCGGCGGCCAAGGCCCTGTCGAGGTTGACTTTCCGCACCGCGCAAGCCATGTGCCCGCCTTCGCAATTGGCTCCGCACCCCCGGTGAAGCGGCAGCCGCGTCGAGCGCAATGGCTCGGCGGTGCGGTTCCGGGGACCTTACGAAACGCGAATTGGAGTCAATCATGAGCAAGCGCAGCAGCGCCAAGTACAAGCTCGACCGGCGCATGGGCGAGAATGTCTTCGGCCGCCCCAAGAGCCCCGTCAACCGCCGCGAATACGGCCCCGGCCAGCACGGCCAGCGCCGCAAGGGCAAATTGTCCGACTTCGGCATCCAGCTTCGCGCCAAGCAGAAGCTGAAGGGCTATTACGGCGACGTCACCGAGAAGCAGTTCAAGCGGACCTTCACCGAAGCCGTCCGGATGAAGGGCGACGCCTCGCAGAACCTGATCGGCCTGCTCGAGCGCCGGCTCGACATGGTCGTCTACCGCGCCAAGTTCGCGCCGACGATCTGGGCCGCGCGCCAGATGGTCAATCACGGCCATATCCGGGTCAACGGCAAGAAGCTCAACATCGCTTCCGCCCGCGTCGGCGTCGGCGACGTGATCGAGCTCGGCCCGAAGGCGCAGGAAATGGCGCTGGTGGTCGAGGCGCAAGGGCTCGCCGAGCGCGACATCCCCGAATATGTGGCCCCCGACGGCGCCACCAAGGTGACCTTCACCCGCGTGCCGACGCTGGACGAGGTGCCCTATCCGGTGCGCATGGAGCCGAACCTGGTCGTCGAGTTCTACTCGCGCTGATCCGGCTCTTTCCGGCAGACGAAGCAAGGGCAGCCCTCGCCGGCTGCCCTTTTTCGTTGGCGGCGCGTTCAGGGCGCGGGCGCTTGCCGCCCGCCGCGACCGGCGATAACCGCTGCCGCGTCCCGCCCTTCCCGAAAGAGGCCCCGCGATGCGTCTTCTCCCGCTCCTCGCCCTCCTCGCCGCCGGCTGCGCGACCGCTCCGCGGCAGGCATCGACGGCCGAGCCGATCATCCCGCTCAACACCCTCCAGAGCCTGACCCGCGAGCTGTCGTCGGACGCCTATGAAGGGCGCGCGCCCGGATCGGCCGGCGAGCAAAGGACGCTCGACCTGCTCGCCCGCAGCTTCGAGCAGGCGGGGCTGCAGCCGGGCAACAACGGCAGCTGGTTCCAGGACGTCCCGCTGGTCGAGATCACGGCGCAGGGCACGCCGACGCTGCGCGTTTCCGGCGGGGCGCGGCCGCTCGCCTTCAATTACCGCACCGACATGGTCGCCGGCACCTATCGCGTGCAGCCGCGGGTCGGCTTCGAGAACAGCGACATCGTCTTCGTCGGCTACGGGATCAACGCGCCCGAGCGGAACTGGAACGATTATGCCGGGCTCGACGTGCGCGGCAAGACGGTGATCATCTTGGTCAACGATCCCGACTGGCAGTCGCAGGGCAACCAGGGGACGTTCAACGGCCGGGCGATGACCTATTACGGCCGCTGGACCTACAAGTTCGAGGAAGCGGCGCGCCAGGGCGCCGCGGCCGCCTTCATCGTCCACCAGACGGACCCGGCCTCCTACGGCTGGAACGTGGTCGAGAACAGCTGGACGGGCGCGCAGCACATGCTCGACCGGCCGGGCGGCAACATGGACCAGACCATCGCCAACGGCTGGCTCACCAACGCGGCGGCGCGGCGGCTGCTCGCGGCGGCCGGGGAGGATCTCGACGCCCTGACCGCGCAAGCGGGCCGGCAGGGCTTCCGCGCCGTGCCGCTCGGCAGCCTGCGCGCGTCGATGACGATCGACAGCCGGATCGCGCGGCAGCGCTCGCGCAACGTGATCGGCGTCCTGCCGGGGCGGACGCGGCCCGACGAATATCTCCTCTACACCGCCCATTGGGACCATCTCGGCCTGTGCGCCGCAGGACGTCCCGATCCGATCTGCAACGGCGCCACCGACAACGCCACGGGGACCGCGGCGCTGGTCGCGCTCGCGCAGGCGCACCGGCGCCGGCGGCCGAAGCGCTCGATCGTGTTCGTCGCCGTGACCGCGGAGGAATCGGGGCTGCTCGGCTCGCGCTTCTACGCCGAGAATCCGCTCTACCCGCTCGCCCGCACGGTCGGCGGGATCAACATGGATTCGCTCAACATGGCCGGCGCGACGCGCGACTTCGTCGCGATCGGCACGGGCAAGTCCGAGATGGAGCGGGTGCTGGAGCAGGTGCTGCAGGAGCGCGGCGTCCGGCTCTCGCCGGATCCGAGCCCCGAGGCGGGCTATTATTACCGCTCGGACCATTTCAGCTTCGCGCGGCTCGGCGTGCCCTTCCTCTACGGCCGCGGCGGCGAGGATCTCGTCAACGGCGGCCCCGCCGCCGGCCGCGCCTTCTCGCAGGAGTATCGCGCCAACCGCTACCACCAGCCCGCCGACGAGTTCCTCGCCGGCTGGGACTGGCAGGGCGCGGTCAACGACCTCGAAATCTATTTCGCCGTGATGGACCGCCTCGCCAACAGCCGCGACTGGCCCAACTGGTTCGAAGGCGACGAATTCCGCGCCATCCGCGACCGCAGCCGCGCCGGCGCCGCCCGCTGATCAGCGCTGCGCCGGAGCAGGCGTCGCCGCCGGCGCGGCCGGGGCTTCGCCGAGGTTGAGGACGCGGCGGAGGAAGGCGTCGCTGCGGCGGAGCATGTCGGCGCGGGCGGTCGAATCGTCGAGCTGGTGGTCCAGGCGGGGATAGACGATGAGCTCGCTCTGCTTGCCGGCGTCGCGCAGCCGCGAGTTCATCAGCCGGGCGTGCTGGACCTCGACATTGATGTCGCGATCGCCGTGGAACATCAGCACCGGCGCCCGGAAGCGCGCCGCGTTGCGCGCCGGCGAGCCTTCGGTGATGTGCGCGCCGGTGCCGAAGAAGTCGCGCAGGATCCCGCTGATCGCGGTGCGCGCGTAGCGGTCGCGGGCGAGCTCGAGATCGGTCACCGGGGCGACCGCGATCGCCGCCTTGAACAGATCCGGATCGAGCACGTTGGCCTGGAGCGCCGCATAGCCGCCGTAGGACCAGCCGAAGATGGCGAGCTTGGCCGGATCGGCGATCCCTTCCGAGACCAGCCAGCGGCCGGCATCGTTGACGTCGCCGATCGCGGTCCGCCACGAGCGGAAGCCGTTCTGCTGGAACCAGGCCTCGCCATAGCCGGTCGAGCCGCGGAAATTGGGCTGGAGCACGGCGAAGCCGCGGTTGGCGAAATATTGGGCGAGCCAGTCGAAGCCCCAATAGTCGCGCGATCCGGGCCCGCCGTGCGGCATCACGATCGCGGGCAGGCCGCGGCCGGTCGAGCCCGGCGGCAGGGTGAGATAGCCGGGCACCATCGTGCCGTCGGCGGCGCGGTAGCTGATCGGCCGCACGTTGGCGAGCGTCACGCCCTCGAGCTCGGGGCGCGCCGGAAGGATGCCGGTGAGCGAGCGCGAGGCGCGGTCGTAGAGATAATATTGGCCGGGATTGTCGTCGCTGGCGGCGAGGATCAGCAGCTTCGATTCGTCCTCCGACGAATCGACGAAGTCAATCATCGGCTGCTGCGGCAGGGTGCGGTGGAGGCGCTCGGCGAGCTGGCGAAGCTCGGGATCGAAATAGACGCTCTCCCAGCGGTCGGTGGCGAAGGAGGCGCCGACGACGCGGTTGCGGCGACCGATCCTGATCAGCCCGCCGACGTCGACCTGGGGATGCGAGGCGACCAGCTCGCGGCGCAGCGATCCGTCGAGCGAGACGCGATAGAGGGCGAGCCGGCCGTCGAGCTTGGCGTAAGCGTAAGCCACCTCGAGATCCGGATCGACCGCGACCGGGGCGATGCCTTCGTCATTCTCGTCGAACGTGCCGAAATCCTGCCAGTCGTTGCTGCCCGTCCGCCGATAGCGATAGAGGGTGCGCCCGGTCGCCTGGCCGGCGCCGCTGTACTGGCCGATCGCCATGATGCGGACGCGGCCCCGCCCGTCGCTGATATAGGCGCCCGCGTCCTGCCGCGGCGGCTCGACCGTGGTCCTGCTGAGGTTGCGCGTGTTGACCCGCACGACGCCGAGCCCCTCGCCGCGGCGGCCGGCCAGGCGGCCGGTGACCTGCTCCGGGACGAACTGCTGCTGCATCAGCACGCTGCCCTCGGTCCCGCCGAAATTGTCGATGATGCCGCCGCCATAGGCGCGGTAGTAGAGCTGGGCCATCGAGTTGCGCTCGCCGAGCGCGACCGCGTCCGAGCCGTCGAAGTTGACCGCGAGCAGCCTCGAGATGCCCGACCACTCGCCATAGGGATTCTGGATGCCGTAGAGAGTGCAGACCAGCCGCTCGTCGGAGATGAACTCGCAGCCCACGAGGCGGAGATTCTCGCCTTCCGAGCCGCCGATGTTGCGCGGCTGGGGATTGGCGGTGTCGATGACGACGATCCGGGCGCCGTCGCCGCCGCTGGACTGGACGAGCGAGAGCCGCTGTCCGTTCGGCGATAGCGCCATCGACAGGATGTTCGGACGCGCGCCGAAGGCAGCGGCCGGATCGCGCAGCGGCTGGGCCGTCCCGACGGACGGGATGGCGAGCAAGGCGGCAAGCGCCGGCAAAAGCTTGCGAATCATGATCTCGGACCTCTCCAGCCTGTTCGTGCGATACCCAAAAGCACCCGCTTTCCGCGCTGGCAAGAGCAGGCGCCTTGAGGCCGGCGCCGGGACGTGCTTGGGGCTCCCGGCTAGAGAAGGAGAAAGCGTGACTGCCCGTCAGCCGCCCGAGTGGGCCCCGCATCGCTGGGTGTGGATCGGATTTCCGAGCCATGCCGATTTGTGGGCGGCGGACCTCGAGCCGGCGCAACGGGAAGTCGCGGCCTTCGCCGCCGCGGTCCATGCCGACGGTGCGGGCGAGGAGGTGCGCCTGGTCGCCGCCGATCCCGCCGCGGCGCGGAGGGCCGCGGAGCTGGCGCCGTTCGCGACCATCGTCCAGGAGCCGTTCGGCGACATCTGGCTCCGCGATACCGGGCCGATCATCCTCGACTGCGGCGCTGCGCGGACCGCGCGCAGCTTCCGGTTCAACGGGTGGGGCGGCAAATACGAGCTGGAGGGCGACGACACGATCGGCCTGCGCCTGGCCGAGACGGCAGCAATGGAAGCGACACGCTGCCCGTGGATTCTGGAAGGAGGCGCGATCGACGTGGACGGCACGGGTCTCGCGGTGACGACCGAGCAGTGCCTGCTCAACCCGAACCGCAATGCCGGCATGCGCCGCGAGGAGGTGGAGGCGCGGCTGCAGGTGGACCTCGGGATCGCGCGTCTGCTGTGGCTTGGTGACGGCCTCGCCAACGACCATACCGACGGCCATGTCGACAATCTCGCCCGCTTCGTGGGCGAAGGCCTGCTCGCGATCCCGGCGGCGGCCGGGCGCGACGATCCCAATGCGGGCGTCTACGAGGATGCGAGGCGGCGCGCGGCGGCGTTCGGGCTGGAGGTCGCGTCCGTCCCCTCCCCCGGCCGCGTGCTGCGCGAGGGCGAGGTGATCCCGGCCTCCTACATGAATTTCTACGTCGGCAACGCGGCGGTAGTGGTGCCCCTCTACGGCGCCGCCAACGACGCCGCCGCGGTCGAGGCGATCGGCGCGCTCTTCCCGGGCCGCCGCGCCGTGGGCCTGCGCGCCGACCATCTTCTCACCGGGGGCGGCAGCTTCCATTGCATCAGTCAGCAAGTGCCGCGCTAGTCCTTCGATATGTCCTTCGATACGCCGGTTCGACAGGCTCACCGGCTACTCAGGATGAGCGGTTGTGCATTTCCGCTCATCCTGAGTAGGGACTGAGCTTGGCGAAGGCCCGTATCGAAGGACCAGCATGACCAGCCTCACCGTCGCCGCGCTCCAGCTCGCGTTCACCGACGAGGTCGAGGTGAATATCCGCAATGTCTCGGAGCTGGTGCGCGAAGCCGCCGGCAAGGGCGCGAAGCTGATCCTCCCGCCCGAATTGTTCGAAGGCCATTATTTCTGCCGCACCCAGGACGAGGCGCATTTCGCCCGCGCCTCTTCCGTCTCCACGCATCCCGCCGTGCTCGCGATGCAGGCGCTGGCCGCCGAGCTCCGGGTCTACATCCCGACGAGCTTCTTCGAGGCGGCGGGGCACCACCATTACAACAGCCTCGCCATGATCGGCGATACGGGCGAGGTGATGGGCGTCTACCGCAAGAGCCACATCCCGGACGGGCCCGGCTACTCGGAGAAATTCTATTTCCGGCCCGGCAATAGCGGGTTCAAGACCTTCCGCACACGCCACGGCACGGTCGGTCCCGCGGTCTGCTGGGACCAATGGTATCCGGAGACCGCGCGGGCGCTGATGCTCGAAGGCGCGGAGATCCTCCTCTTCCCGACCGCGATCGGCACCGAGCCGCACGATCCGGACCTCGACACCAGCCGGATGTGGCGCCGGGCGATGATCGGCCACGCAGTCTCCAACGTCGTCCCCGTCGTCGCCGCCAACCGGATCGGCACCGAGGGGGACCAGCGCTTCTACGGGCACAGCTTCATCTGCGACGAGCGCGGCGACATGCTCGCCGAATTCGGCGCGACCGAGAGCGGAATCCTCGCCGCCACGCTCGACCTCGACCAGGCGAAGCGCCACCGGGCCGCCTTCGGCTTCTTCCGCGACCGGCGGCCGGATCTGTACCGGCGGCTCAGCGAGGACATCTGACCGGCGGGCGACGGTGGCAGGTGCAAACCGTCATCCCGGCGGAGGCCGGGAGTTCGGGACGGGAAGTGTCCACCATAAGAGCAGCGCTCCCTCAGCGCCGTCCCTCAGCGCCGCGCTTAACCTCCCCGAAATCCCGGCCTTCGCCGGGATGACGGTCTCGGCCGCTAGGGCTTCAGCTCCAGCGCGCGCGCGAAGACGTCCTCGAACATCGGGGCGGTGAGGCGGCCGGTATTCTGGTTGTAGCGCGAGCAATGATAGCTATCGATCAGGATGCGGCCGTCGGGGAGGCGGTGCTCGGCGAGGTGGGCGAACGGATAGGCCGCGAGCCGGCCGCCCATGGCGCGCACGGTGGCGTCGTGGCCGATCCTGCCCAATGCGACGAGAATGCGGACCTGCGACAGTGTCTGAAGAGACGGCTGGAAGTAATTGCGCGTGCAGGTCGTTATCTCGGCCGGCGTCGGCTTGTTCTGGGGCGGGACGCATTTCACCGAATTGACGATGGCGACGCCGCGCAGGCGCAGACCGTCGTCGGGCCGCGCCTCGAAGCGGCCCTCGGCGAGCCCGAATTTGAGCAATGTCTCGTAGAGCAGCAGGCCGGCGAAATCGCCGGTGAACGGGCGACCGGTGCGGTTGGCGCCGTGCTTGCCGGGGGCGAGGCCGCAGATCGCGAGCCAGGCGGCGGGGTCGCCGAAATTGGGCACCGGCGCGTTCCACCAGTCGGGATATTCGGCGCGCAAAGCGTGGCGGAAGGCGACGAGCCGCGGGCAGAGCGGACAGTCGCGCGGGGCTTCGGTGGCGGGGGTCGGGCTTTCGGGCGGCATCGGAAGCGTCTAGGCGGCCCGCCATGGCCAAGACAAGCTACGCGCTGGCGCTCGGCTCCAACCGCCGCTCGCGCCACGGCTCGCCGGCCGCGACGCTGGCGGCGGCGCTGGCGGAGCTTGAGCCCGAAGCCGTTTCGCGCGTGCGGATCACTCCGGCACTCGGCCCCGCAGGCCGCAGCTTCGCCAATGCCGCTGCGATCCTCGTCACCCCCCTCGACCCGGTCGAGCTGCTCGGCCGGGTGAAGGGGATCGAGCGCGCGTTCGGGCGCCGCACGGGGCGCAAATGGGGCCCGCGCGTGCTCGACATCGACCTGATCCTCTGGTCCGGAGGGGCCTGGGGGGAGGATGGACTGGTCCTCCCCCACCCCGAAATGCGCAAGCGGCGGTTCGTGCTCGAGCCGCTGGCCGAGATCGCGCCGGGCTGGCGCGATCCGCTGACCGGCGCCACCGTCCGCCAGCTGCTCCACCGGCTCCGCCGCCCGCGCCGCGCCTGAGCCGGCCGGTTGACCGGCGCTGCCCCCGCTCCTACTTGCCGCAGCCACGGGCCCTTAGCTCAGTCGGTAGAGCAACTGACTTTTAATCAGTAGGTCGCTGGTTCGAACCCAGCAGGGCTCACTCTCCGCAGCCGGGGCAAAATGCATGCATCGAATCCGGCCTCCGGATCGTTAATGCCCTGTGAACCGTGGATTTTCAGCCCTGATCATGGCCGCGGCCGGCGCGGGCGCGCTGTCGCTCTCACCCGCCCCCGACCGCGGCGGCGTGGGCGAAGGCGATACGCGCGCGGTCGAGGCCTATCTGGCCCAGCTCAGCGAGACGGTGCCGCGCCCGGCGGAGGCGGCGATCCGGAGCGGGGCTCCCGAGGATCCGAAGCTGGCCAAGCGCGCGGCCAAGCTCGACCGGGCCGAGCCGATCGTCCGCACGGTCTTCTCGGTCGCCCGCTAGCGGGCCGCGGCCGCTCCGGCGGGCAGGGCCGCGCCGGTCTCGCGCACCAGCCGCTCGATGTCGTCACCCGGGACGGGCTTCGAGATGAGATAGCCCTGGGCGAAATCGCAGCCCATCGCGGCGAGGGCGGCGAGGCAGGCCTCGTCCTCCACGCCTTCCGCGACGACCCTGAGGCCGAGCTCGTGGGCCATGGCGATGGTCGAGCGGACCATGATCGCGTTGCGCGGGGTGCGGCCGAGATCGCCGACGAAGCTGCGGTCGATCTTGAGCTCGGTCGCCGGCAGCATGCGGATATAGCCGAGCGAAGACTGGCCCGTGCCGAAATCGTCGATCGAGACGCCGACGCCGAGCGCGCGCCACGCTTCCAGCGCCTCCGCGGCGGCGGCCGGGTCGGCCATCGCCGCGGTCTCGGTCACCTCGACCGTCAGCCGCTCGGGCGCGAGCGCGCTCGCCCGGACCATGTCGCGGAGCCTGCCCATCAGCGCCGGATCGCCGAGCAGGCTGGCCGAGACGTTGACGGCAACCGACAGATCGAGGCGGGCCTCGTCGCGCCACCGCACCGCCTGGGCGAGCGCATCGCGAAGCACGTGGACGGTGAGATCCTCGGCGCGGCCATGCTCCTCGATCAGCGGCACGAAGTCGTCCGGCGGGATCAGTCCCCGCTCGGGATGGAACCAGCGCACCAACGCTTCGACGCCGGTGATCCGGCCGCAGGCAAGGTCGAGCTTGGGCTGGTAATAATTGCGGATGTCGCCCGCGCGGTAGGCGTCGTCGAGCTCGCCCATCAATGCGAGGTTGCGCGCGATCTCCGCGGAATCCCGTTCCGTGAAAATCTGTGCGCGGGCGCCGCTCCGCTCCGCCTGCGAGGCCGCAAGCATCGCATTGGCGGCGATTTGCCGCGCGGCCGGACCGGCGCCGCGGGCGAGGCCGAAATGGAGCGGCACCTCGATGCGGCGGCCGTCCAGCTCCTGGTCGCGCGCCAGAGCGGCGAGGCCGTCGAGCGAGGCCGGCGCGGATTCGCCGGCGATCCAGGAGAGGCCGCTTTCTTCGCAACGATAGATGCGCGCGGCGCCGCTGCCGAGCGCCAGCCGCTCGGCGAGCGCCGTGACGAGCCGGGTCATCCCCGCGGGCCCGAGGGCGGCGCCGAGGGCGGCGTGGCCCGCGACGCGCGCTACGACGATCTCCACCTCGCCGAAAGCCGCCGCGTCGGCTTCGAGCGCGGCGAGGTTCGGGAGCCCCGTGTCCGCGTCCTTGAGGCCCCGCTCGTGCTCGCGCCGGCGACGGAGCGCGGCAGTCGCCACCACGCAGGCCGCGGCCAGCGCTGCAAAAGCGGGGACCAGGTCGTAGGAGGTGGCGAGGCGGACGTCTGCGAAATAGGAGAGAGCCGCCAGCGCCGGAGCGCAGAACCCCAAGGCGGCGATGCGGAGCGGCGTCGGCCGCCACGCGACGGTCGCGGCGACGGCGAGCAGCGCGAGCCCCAGCGGCAGCGCGCCGCCGCCCTGGTGCCGTTCGCTGCCGGCCAGCAGGGTCTCGGCGGCGAGCGCCTGGATGACGGCGCCGGGCAGCAGGCCGTGGCGGGGCGCGCGATAATGGTCGCCGAGCTCGACCGCGGTCGAGCCGATGATGACGCGGCGGCCGGCGAGCGCGGCGCGCGGCACCCGCCCCTCGATCAGGTCGACGAAGCTGTGGCGGGGGATGGTCGCGGGGTCGATCGCATAGTCGATCCCGAAGCTGTCGCCGACCGCATCCGCGCGCTCCGCAACCATGCTCGCCAGCGACGGGCGCGGGATGCCGAGAGTCTCGCCGCCATAGGGCATCCGGCGCAATGCCCCATCCTCGTCGGCCTCGACATTGGCGGTGGCAAGGAAGGCGTTGTCCGCGAGCATCTGGACGGGCGCCGAATCGAGCGCCTCGTCGCGGCCGTGGCCGGCGGGCTGCGTGAAGGTGGAGAGGATCGCGCCGCCGCCCGCGCGCGCCAAAGCGGCGGCGAAGGCGGCGTCCTCGTCGGGAGTCGAGACGCTCGAGAAATCGATGTCGAACGCGATCGTCCGCACGCCGGCCTCGCGCAGCCGGTCGACGGCGCGGCCGTGGAGGCTGCGCGGCCACGGCCAGCGCCTCAGCGCCGCGATGCTGCGCCCGTCGATCTCGACGAGGTGGACCTCGCCGCCGGCCGGGCGGCTGCGCTGCCAGTCGCGCAGCTCGGCGAACCGGCGGTCGAGGCCGATCCCGGCGCCGGTCTGGAGAAGGAGCAGCCCGGCGATCGCTGCGGCGGCGACCGGTGCGGCGAAGCGCGCGAGCGGGCAGCGGAGGAGGCGGGCGAGCCGCATCAGAAGCTCCGCGACAGTCCGAAGCGCAGCCGGTGCCGGTCGGCGCGGTAGAATTCGATCGAGCTGCCGGTGCGGTTGTAGGTGTAGGTGAGCGACGGGGTGAGGCCGATCAGCAGTGGCCGGCGCGTGGTCAGATAGGCGCTGCCGTACCAGCGCCAGTCGCGCCGCGCCTCCGGCGAAAGCTGCACGATCGGACCGTCGAAGGTCACCCGGCCGAGACCCGCCGAGACGCCGCCGGCGAGGGTGTCGGTCAAATAATGGTTGAGCCCGCCGTAGATCCCGAAATCGCGGCTCGAATAAGCGTCCGCGCCGAGCCAGCTGCCGCGGGCATAGACGCCGACCGCGGCCGAGAGGTCCGCCCTCAGCGCCGCATCGTAGGTGAGATAGGCGCCGCCCTCGGTGCCTTCGAAATCGTCGCCGTAATCGGACTGGAAGCTGCGCGCGTCGACCAGCAGCGAGACGCGTTGCCCCTCCCCGACCGGCTGGACGATCCGGCCGCGCAGGCCGAAGCCGCGCATCGCGGTGAAGCCGCCATAATGGCGCTCGAAGCCGGTGAGCTGGACGACAAGGATGCGGCCGCCGCCGCTGCTGAGCTCGGCGCCGACCGCGAGCAGCATCGAAGCGTCGTCGGTCGCGCCGCCCTGATATTCGAGGAGGTAACCTTCGGCATCGAGCGCAAGCGCCACTCCCGACGCGACCGGGACGCGGCCGTTCACCGAGGCTGAGACGCCGATGCCGATGCCGTCGCGTTCCCGATAGCGCGGGTCGAGCGGCACCGGGATCACCTGGTCGCCGAGGTCGAGCTCGACCGTCTCCATGTCGGTGGCGTTGGTGATATTGCTGTCGGCGACGACGCTGGTGTCGACCGTCGCGCGCCATTGCGCGCTCCTGCGGGTGCGGTCTTGCGGCGGTTCGACGCGGTGCGGCAGGGCCTCGTCCGTGCGGCTGGCGGGATATTGCTCGCCCGGCTCGGGAGGGGTCGCCGAGGGGCTGGGGCTGGCGACGCGGCCCTCGAGCGAGGCGCCGGGATCGTAGGCGAGCGTGACCGGCTCGTCGAAGGCGCCGAGCATCAGCCAGGCGCCGACAAGGGCCGTTGCGCGTCGCATCCGTGAACCCGCCTCCCCACCGAGGGCCGGGCCCTTCTGCCCGGCCCGGCCGGCATAGCAGCGGCGGGTTGATTAAGTCTTAGCGGCTTATCGAGCCGCGCCAGAGACTTAGAGGCAGATCAGCCCGAGCACGCACAGATTCTGGTTGGTCGGCGGCGGAGGCGGCGGAGGCGGCGGTGCGGTCGGTGCGGTCGTCACTGGCGGCGGCGCGGTCTCGGTGGGCGGAGGCGGCGGCGGCAAGAGCGTCGAAGCGTCGACGGTTGGCACCGTCACCTCGACCGTCGCGGTCGGCGCGGTCGGCAGGCTGATGGTCGGGTCCAGCGGAGCGCTCGGCTCTGTAGGAGCCGACACGATCGCTCCCGTGTCCACCGGCGGGAGCGTTGCTTCGACCGTCACCGGACCGACGGGAAGGCTGATGGTGGGATCGAGGGACGCGCTCGGCTCGCTCGCGGGCTGTGAGGGCTCCGCCGGCGCAGGTTCGCTGGCGCTCGGCGCGGGCGCGCTCGGCTCGGCCGGGGGAGGCGCCGGCGGTTCGCTGACGCTGCCCGAGCCGGATCCGGACGAGCCTGACCCGGAGGAGCCGGAACCCGACGAGCCCGAGCCCGAGGAGCCTGACCCGGAGGAGCCGGAACCCGATGAGCCCGAGGAGCCGGAGCCGGAAGAGCCGGAGTCGGAACCCGACGAGCCCGAGCCCGAGCCCGAGGAGTCGGAACCGGAGGACCCCGAGCCGGAATTGGACGAGCCCGTGCCCGAATTCGACCCCGAGCCGGAGTTGGATGAGCCAGGGCCCGAGTTCGAGCCGGAGTCGGAGCCCGAGGAGCCGGAACCGGAATCTACAGGCTCGATCGCGGGAGCCGGCGGCAGCGGTACCGATGGAAGATCCTCGACGTCCTCCGCGTCGGTTGGCGCCGGCGGCTGCGGCAGCGAAGGCACGGCGGTCCCCGTGTCGGACTCCGGGGCGCCGCCGCCGTCACCATGTCCGTCATGTTCGTCGCCGTGGCCGGCATGGGCAACGGTATCCGCTACCGTCCGTTCTGCCGCACGCACCTGATCGGCCCCGTGCCCGCCCCCGCCCCGGCCTTCGCGGCCGGCTGGGCCGAGGTCGCCATATTCGAGGCGCGGCCGCTCGTGTCCGCGATCGCCATGTCCACCGCGTGGCTCACGGTGGCCGCCCCGGTCCGCGCGCTCGTTCCGGCGATCGTGGCCTCCACCCGCATTCGAGCTTCCATCGCCCTCGCCCGGTTCGGCGCGGCCTCCGCTGTTGCCGGCAGCAGCAGCAGCCTCGGCGGAAGGGCCGTGGCTGAGGCGGCGGGGATCGGCGGCGGTGACGCTCGCGGCGAAACCCGGCTCGACCATCTGGTGCATCTCGCCGCCCAGCGTCCACACCTCGACGCGGCCGTCGGTGACGGCGACGTGCGCGGCCGCCTCGTCGACGTCGACAGTGAACTCGGTTCCCTTCACCAAAGCGACGAGGTGGGGCGTGCGCACCGCGAAATGCGGCGTCGCCCGGTGCTCGATCCGATATTGCGCCCGGCCCGAGGCCTGAATCATGCGGACGTTACCGCCCTGTTCAGTGGCGCCCGGAACCCGCAATTGGGTGCGCGGCGAGACGATCACGAAGTCGCGGCCGCGGACGAGCACCGCGCGCCCGTTGGCGCCGGTGCTGACGATCTCGCCGGGAGCGACGGAAGCGCCGCGCCGCGCCGCGAACACCTGCACTCCACGGTGCACCTGAACCTGTCCGGCTGCCTCCGTCACACGCCACGGCGCGCTCTGCGCGAAGGCGGCCGGGCTCCAGATCAGGAGCAGAAAGGCGATGAGTGCGCGAATCGGCATAGATAATCCTCGCCCGGATAGGAGGTCCGGAAGCGTGCGGCTTAGGTCGTAGAGATTGAAAGCCGGTGAAGGCGACTGGAAAACAGGGGGTTAAGGCCGCCGCGCCGGCTACTCGACTGTGACGCTCTTGGCGACCCTCCTGCGCGCCCTCCGTAGCCAGCGGATAATCGGCGCCGTGGCCGAGATAGATGACGTCGCGGCCGCCCGCGACGAAGTGCGCCATCCGCTCGATGTCCTCGTCCCTGCTCTGCGCTCTGCGCGCTGCGTGTGGCAAGGAGCCGCTGGACAATACCAGCTTCAAACGGCAGCGTTTGCCGAGGACTTCAGGGGCAAATCATGACTCCAGTAATTTTGGACGGTTCGAATCTTGCACTTTGGGGCCAGCGCGAGAAGAGAAACATTCGTTCGCTGGGCGCACTCCTTCCATGCCTGCGAGCGCTTGCAGACAAGGGTATCGAAGCCTTTGTGATATTCGATGCTTCGTTCCGACACCGGATTGACAAGAAGTCGCGCGCCGCTGCCGATTTTGAGCAATTGCTAAGGGAAGACGAGAAA
>JAXDPC010000224.1:0-11235 GCA_034668525.1 Sphingomonadales bacterium | reverse complement strand
CGCTGAGAGGAGGCTTCCGATGCAAGGCGACGCCGAGATCATCCGCCACCTGAACGACGCGCTCAAGAACGAGCTGACGGCGATCAACCAATATTTCCTGCACTATCGCATCCTCGACAATTGGGGCGTCGGGCGGCTCGCCAAATATGAATATGACGAGTCGATCGACGAGATGAAACATGCCGACCGGCTCGCCGCGCGCATCCTCTTCCTCGGCGGCCTGCCCAATTTCCAGATGCTCGGCCGCCTCAGGATCGGCGAGACGGTGGAAGAGATCCTGCGCTCCGACCTCGCGCTCGAACGGGAGGCGCTGGTCCAGCTCAAGGCCGCGGTCGCTTATAGCGAGACTGTGCAGGATTATGTCAGCCGCGCGCTTTTCGTCTCGATTCTCGAAAGCGAGGAGGAGCATGTCGACTTCCTCGAGACCCAGTTCGAGCTGATCGAGCGGATGGGCCTTCAGAACTACATCCAGCTCCAGTCTCGAGCGGCGGAGGGATAGGCACCCCGGCGATTGCGGCGCGGAGGTCGAGCGCGGGCTCGAATGGCCGCATCCACCTTATCGCGACGTCGTCCCGCTTCCCAAACTCCTCCACGATCGCCCGGCTCCTGGCGAATTCGCGCGGCAACAGCGGCCTCAGCTCTTCGGTGATCGGCTGCGTGAAGCTGTCCCAGTGGATGGGGACGACAAGCCGCGCTTGCGTCGTTCGGACGACCTCGCACCAATAGCGCTCGGCAAAACCGCGCCGCTGGATGCCAAGAAAGGCGATGCTGAGGAAGACGACGTCCGCCCGCAGGCCCCGATAGACGCCCGGCACATAGTTCGTGCCCGGATGAACCAGCACGTTCCCGTCCGGATGGGCGAAGTGGAAGGCGAGGCTTCCCCCTTCGCGCCATGCGAAGACCGGCGCCGGCGGGACGAGCGGACGTCGGACCCGGCCGCGAAAGAAGAAGGGGCGGCCGTGACGGGAGGCGACCGCAGTGACGCTGAACGGGGAATAAGGGTGGACGGTGCAGTGGCCGCTTCGCCTGATCCGCCCTCCGGGTAGATCGGCGCCTCGAGCGACGAGACCGCTGGATTCGGACCCGACGAAGTCGGCACCCGTCTTCCAGGCGATGCTCGGGGCATCGAGCGCGTGATCATAATGGGCGTGGGTCACGAATACGGCGGCAAGCCGCGCCGTCGCCAGTCCGGCGCGGTCGAGAGTCTTGGCGATCACGGCCGGATCCGGCGCAACCCGCGTCCAGCGCGTCACGGGCGGGCGGGTAAAGAAGCCGTCCACCAGCACCGCGGTCCCACGGTCGCGAAGCAGCACCGTGCTCGTCCCGAAATATTGCGCCTCGAGCGGGCCGGTATCGTCACCCGCCGGCGGGGCCTGCGTCGGCGGACAGGGCTCAGGACCGTCGCGCGCCGCCGCGGGCTCGGCAAGGACGAACGCGCAGCCGAGCGCGAGGGTGGCGCCGAACGCAGTCGTGCCCCGGCTGCACCGGCGCGCAGGCACGCGGCCTATCATCCCGGCGCCCGCGCCCGCCGCACCACCGGAAGCTCGATGAAGCTGGCGCGGCCCGGCGCGAACCAGATGCGCTGGGTGGCGGCGCGATAGGCGCTCGCCGGCGCCTGCGCGATGTTCGGCACGAAGGTCTGCGGATTGCGGTCGTAGAGCGGGAACCAGCTCGACTGGACCTGGACCATGATCCGGTGCCCGCGCGCGAACGTGTGGCTGGCATGCGGCATCCGCACCCGGTAGGCCGCCGGCGCGTTGGGACGGATCGGCCGCGCCTCGCTCGCGCTCTCGCGGTAGCGGCCGCGCATGATGTCTCCCGAGACCATCAGCTGGTAGCCGCCGAGCTGCGGGTTCTCGCGCACCTCCGGCGGATAGACGTCGATCAGCTTTACCACCCAGTCGGCGTCGGTGCCGGTGGTCGAGGCGACCAGGCTGGCGGTCACCTCGCCGCCGATGGTGAGCGGCTCCTCGAGCGGCTCGCTGACGAAGCTGAGCACGTCGGTGCGGTCCGAAAAGGGCCGCTGGTCGTCGGTCAGCCAGCGGCTCCAGCTCGATTCCGTATCGTACATGGCGAGGATCGGCCGCACCCGATAAGGCACGGGGCGCGCCGGATCCGAGACATATTCGGCATATTGCGGCGCGCCGCTGCCCGCCACATCGAGCGCCAGCCGTCCGCCCGGGCCCAGGTAGAGACGGGCCGTCGCGGCGGTCGGCGCGGGCCAGGAGGGGTAGGATCGCCACACGTTCGCGCCCGTCTCGAAGGCGAGCACCGGCGGCAGCGGCTCGGCCGGCTGCTCGTCGCGCAGATAGCGGTTCCAGAATGCGAGCAAGGGCCCCTCGCGGAACCAGCGGCCGGTATCGCCATGCCAGGAGACGGCACCGAGTGAGCCGGCCTCGCGCTGCGACTGGCCGTGACTCCACGGGCCGAGCGCGAGGAAGACCATGTCGTTCGCAGCGTCGCGCGCCTCGAGCGCCTGATAGGCCGCGACTCCGCCGAAATTGTCCTCCTGGTCGAACAGGCCGTGGACGACGAGCGTCGGCACCCTGAGCGGCCCTTGCCGCAGCATGTCCTGGACCGCCTGCAGCCGCCAGAAATCATTGTAGGACGGATTGTCGACGATCTTGCGCCAGGTCGGCAGCGACAGGGCGTTGTAGCGGCGGGCGACCCCGTCGGCCGAGCCGGCGTCGAGATAGGCCTCGTACATGTCGCGATAGCCGAAGGGCGGGCGGAACGAGCCGTCGCGACTCGTCCCCATATTGTAGATCCACTCGAACATCGTCTGCCTGAGGGCGCCGTTGTGGTAGAAATCGTCGCCCATCCAGCCGTCGACCATCGGATACATCGGCACCGCCGCGCGCAGCGCTGGATGCGGGTCGATCAGCCCCATCAGGGTGAGCCAGCCCGGATAGGATACGCCGGTCAGGCCGACGCGGCCATTGTCCTCGGCGAGATTGTTCACCAGCCACTCGATCGTGTCCCAGGTGTCGGTCGATTCGTCGACCCGGCCGGTGTTCAGCGGCCCGCGCGGCGGCAGCGTCATCACCCAGGCGCCTTCCGAATCATAGCGTCCGCGAATGTCCTGGTAGACGCGGATATAGCCCGCATCGAGCAGCGACTCGTCGGCGAGGCCGAGCGTCATCGCCGCACGCGGGCTGCTCCCCTGCTCGGTCGCCTTGTCGGCGCCGTAGGGCGTGCGGGTGAGGATGATCGGCGCCGGTCCGTTGCGGCGGCGCGGGACGACGATCACGGTGTGGAGCCGGACGCCGTCGCGCATCGGGATCATGACCTCGCGGCGCTCGTGGTCGAACTCGGCGGTGGCCGGCGAGAAGTTGGGGACGACCTCGTCGCGCTGGGCTGCCGCTGGTCCGGGGTGGAGCAGGAGGGCCGCCAGGGCCAGGAACGCCGCCAGCCTGCCTGTCATGGTCCGCTCCTCTGCCGCCTCGAACTCAAGGCCCTTTGTCGCGGCAGCGCCGGTCCGGCAAGCCCGCAGCATCGCCTTTCCGGATCGGGCGCGATGCTGTAAGTCGGGCGCACGATTTGGGAGGGGAGCCCGAATGACCGCAGCCACCGAGCCGCCGCCGCGCATCCTGACGCTCGACATCGTCCGCGGCATCGCCGTGATGGGCATATTGGCGATGAACATCGTCGCCTTCGCCATGCCCGACGCCGCTTATATGAACCCGGCGGCCTACGGCTCGCATTCGGACGTCGACTATGTCTCCTGGGCGATGAACTTCGTCCTGATCGACGGCAAGATGCGCGGCCTGTTCTCCTTCATGTTCGGCGCGAGCATGCTGCTGGTCATCGAGAAGGCCGCTGCAAAAGGCGAATCGCCGGCCGCGATCCACTTCCGGCGGATGCTGTGGCTGCTCCTGTTCGGCTACCTCCATTATTATTTCATCTGGCACGGCGACATCCTCACCGGCTACGCGACCATCGGCCTCCTCGCCTGGTTCTTCCGCAACAAGGAGCCGCGCAAGCTGATCTTCTGGGGGCTGTTCTTCGTCGCCATCCAGTTCCTCCTGTTCGCGGCGATGGCGGTCGGCTTCAACTTCGTGAGCGCGGCGGCGTCCGCGCCGAACCCGGATCCCGCCATGGTGCGCCAATGGGCCGACATGCAGCAGGGCATCGCGGCGCCGAGCGCGGCCCAGCTTGGCGAAGAGATCGCCCGTTACCGCGGGCCCTGGCTGGGAGTTGCGCACCACCAGCTGTTCGACAGGACCTTCCAGCCGCTCGTCATGCTGGTCATCTTTGGCTGGGAGACTCTGGGCTACATGCTGCTCGGCATGGCGGCGCTCAAGAACGGCTTCTTCACCGGGAGCTGGGATGACGCGCGCTACCGCCGCATCGCCGCCATCGGCTTCGCGGTCGCCATACCGGTCTACGCCCTGCTCGCCTTCCTGATCTGGCGGAGCGGCTTTTCGGCCCTCGGCATCGTCACCTGGGCGATGCCCGTGCCGGTGTTGGTCCGCCCGGTCATGGTGGTCGCGATCGCCGCTCTGGTCATCCTCCTCACCCGCGGCGGCGGCGCCCTGACGGCGCGGATCGCGGCGGCGGGGCGTGCCGCCTTCACCAACTATCTCGGCTCGAGCATCCTCATGACCGGCTTGTTCTACGGCTGGGGCCTGGGCCGGTTCGGGACGATCGACCGCGCCCAGCTCTGGCTGGTGGTGATCGCGATGTGGGCGATCATGCTGATCTGGTCGAAGCCCTGGCTCGACCGCTTCCAATACGGCCCGTTCGAATGGCTGTGGCGGTCATTGGCGCGCTGGAAGCTCCAGCCGATGCGCCGCCAGCCGCAACGCGACGCAGCGGCGGCGGCGGCCTAGCGGCGCATCAGCTCGGCGAGCGGGGCGGTCGGGACGATCGTCAGCCGCTCCTCGCCCTCGACCTCCAGCCCCGGGAGGCTGCGCCCGTCCGGGAGCAGGGGCCGGCCGGTCCAGCCGGCGGCGCGGTCGCCCTCCCAGCGCGTGCAGGTCGTCACTCCCTCCCGCGCCAGCAAGGCGAGCCGGAACATGAGGAGGGCCATCTCGTCCTCCTCGGTCATGGCCTCGCCCGGCACCTCGTAGAGCAAGGCATGGGCGATGCCGCCGCTGCAATCGACGGTGCCGCGCCGGAAGCCGCTGGCGCGGCTGCCGATCACGTAGCGGGGGCTCATCCAGGAGAATTGCACGGTCGGAGTCTCGACCGGCTCCGTCGCAGACCCGTAGCTGTCGACGATCTGCCATTCCGCCGGCGCGAAATCGCGGATGCCGCGATCGGTGAGCAGGATCACGGAGGGCGGCTCGCCGCTCACGCGGAGCAGGAAGGCGTGGCGGTCGGCGCCGGCCGCGCGCAGGTCGGAATCCGGATCGGCTCCGCCCGCATTCCAGCCGGGGACCGGCGGACCGGGACGGAACATCTCCTCGCGCATCGTCGCCACCGCGGCGCGCAGCTCGGCGACCATCTGCTCGTCGCTCGCGGGCGGCTGCTCCGTCGCCGGCTGCGCGGCGGCCGGCGGCGGCGCGAGCAGGAATGCCGAGACGGCAAGGATCGGGATCGAGCGCATTTTCGTCTCCTGTACCAGCAGGTTAGAGGCGCCTCCGGACGGCGGCAAATGGAAAAGGGGACCGTTCAGTGGAGCGACGAGGGCTCCTCGTCCGCGTCCTGCCACGCGGTGCGGCGGGGCAGACGCGGGTTGAGATAGAGCGCCGGCAGCTTCACCGTCAGCAGCGTCTTGTGGACGAAGGCGTCGGCGAGGCGCTCGCCCCGCGTCGGCCTGCCGCCGTCATTTTCCGCGAGCCACTTCTCGTAGGGGAGCCAGTGGCTCGGCTCGTCGCGCTCGATCACCTTGAAGATCTTCACCAGGCGGCGATCGGACGTCATCAGCGGCGATCGCAGCAATATGTCGACCTGGCGCATGCCGCGCTGCTCGGTCAGCAGGATGATCCGGCAGAGCTTGTTGAACAAAGCCGCGCTGCCGATGATCTCGCTCGTGTCGAGCGCGTCGATGCCGCAGCCGAAGGTGAGCCGGATCAGCCGGTCGATATGGCCGCAGGTGCTGTCGACCAGATAGGGCATCTCGCTTTTGTCCTCGAACCAGCGCTTGAACATCAGATAATGCTGGCGCTCGTCGCGGCGGTGCTTCTCGATCGCGGCGATGAATTCGTGCGCTTCAGGATGGCGGGCGCGGACGCCCGCGAGCACCCGGTCGATGCTCGTATAGCCGCGGTGCTCGTTGTAGATGTAGACCGAGGCGAGAATGTCGAGATAGCGGCGCCGCGCCGCCTCGGCGATGCGCAAGCGGGCGCGGCCTGCAACCGGTTCGAACTTCATGCGCACGGCTCCTTGATCACGCTGACTTGGACGTCCTTGCGGACGGCGGGGTCAGCGCGATGGCGGAGCCCTGGCGCGGAAGGCGGGGCAAGAAGCCGAGCGAGCCGCGGCGACGAGCGGCGCCGGGAGCTGCGATGCCACGCCGATGGGATCAGGCTCGAGCGGCGCCTCCGCTCCGACTGCATCGAGCGGTTCTTCGTCGGCAGCCCAGTCGCCATGCTCGGTGCCGCTCGACGCCACCGCTTGCTGCCGCTGCGAAGCACCGTCGTTTAGCCGCGCCTGCGCGGCCGCGCCGCTCAGGCAAAGCCAGAAGATCAGGGCACAGGCCCGCCAGATCCGCAGCGAAGGCACGCCGCACGCTAGCACGCGTGTCCCATGATTTCATCCGGAGAAGGGGTTCTTCGAGCCGCGCATCGTCAACCGGATCGGGACTGCGCCGAAGCCGAGCTCGCGCCTCAGCCCGTTGACGAGATAGCGGCGATAGCTTTCCGGCACCGCCTCGGTGCGGTTGCCGAACACGACGAAGGCCGGCGGCCGGGTGTTGACCTGGGTGATGTAGCGCAGCTTGATCCTTTTGCCGCTCGGCGCCGGCGGCGGGTTCTTCTCGACCGCCTCCTCGAACCAGCGGTTGAGCTGGCCGGTCGAGACCCGGCGCGACCAGGTCTCGCGGATCTCGAAGGCCGCGCCGATCAGGGTGTCGATGCCCTTGCCGGTGATCGCCGACACGGTGAGCAAGGGCACGCCCGGCGCCTGCGCGAGGCCTTCCCTGAGCGCCGCCGAGATCCCTTGGAACAAGCTGCTCGCGCCCTCCGCCACGTCCCATTTGTTGATCGCGATGATCAGGGCGCGGCCTTCCTGGAGGACATGGTCGGCAATCTTCAGGTCCTGCGCCTCGAGACCCAAAGTGGCGTCGAGCAACAGCACCACGACCTCGGCGAAATCGACCGCGCGGCGGGCATCGGCGACCGAGAGCTTCTCGAGCTTGTCCTGGACCCGCGCCTTCTTGCGCATGCCGGCCGTGTCGATCAGGCGGACGGGACGCACCGCTCCGTCCGGCGCCTGCCACTGCCAGTCGATCGCGATCGAATCGCGGGTGATGCCGGCTTCCGGCCCGGTGATCAGACGCTCCTGCGCGATGATCCGGTTGATCAAAGTCGACTTGCCGGCATTGGGCCGGCCGACGATGGCGAGCTTGAGCGGGCCGTCCTCGCCCTGCTCGGGCCCCTCCTCTTCGGCCTGGCCGTCGAGATGGGGCATGAGCTCGTCGAACAGGTCGCCCAGGCCTTCGCCATGCTCGGCGCTGATCGCGACCGGCTCGCCGAGGCCGAGCGAATAAGCGTCGAGCAGCCCCGCATCCCCTGCCCGCCCCTCGGCCTTGTTGGCGGCGAGCACGACCGGCGTGTCGGCGGCGCGGAGCCAGCGGCCGATCTCCTCGTCGAGCGGTGTCACTCCCGCACGCGCGTCGATCAGGAACAGGGCGACGTCGGCCTCGGCGACCGCCGCCTCGGTCTGCCGCCGCATCCGTCCCGGCAAAGTCTCCGGATCCTCATCCTCGTAGCCGGCCGTGTCGATCACCCGGAATTCGAGGCCGAGCAGGCTCGCCTCGCCCTCGCGCCGGTCGCGGGTGACGCCCGGCCGGTCGTCGACCAAAGCCAGCTTGCGCCCGACCAGCCGGTTGAACAATGTCGACTTGCCGACATTGGGCCGGCCGACGATCGCGACGGTGGGGAGCTTCGGCATGCGGCGGGCAGTGCCCGCCCGTGGACGGAGGGTCAACCGCGAGCGCAAAGCCAGGAAGCCAGGACCGCTCTGAACCGTTCGGTCCGAGGGAAGTCGAGGACCCATGTCGAGCGCAGCGAGACCTCCAAGCGGGTAGAGCCTCGGCTTCGCTCGGCCGGGCGTCTCGACTTCGCTCGACGCGAACGGATGGCGTCAGTCGGCGGCGGCCGGCGGTCCACCCGCGGGAGCCGACTTCGCCTTGCGCAGCAGCAGGACCAGCGGCAGGGCGGCGAGCGTGACCAGCATCATCAGGTGGAAGTCGTCGATGAAGGCGATCATCAGCGCCTGGCGGTTGATCTCGGCGTCGAGGATCGCGAGCGCGCTCTCGCCATAATTGCCCAGCCGATCTGCGACGGCGGGATCGGCGACCGGGATGCGGAAAGGCGTCACCTGCGCGGCGAGGTCGGCGTGGCTGGTCTGGAGGTTGCGCGCGAGCAGGGTCGTCACCAGCGAGATGCCGATCGAGCCGCCGATGTTGCGCGACAGATTGAGTAGGGCCGCGGCGGTGGTGCGGAAGCGCGGCGCCAGCGTGCCGAAGGCGAGCGTCTGCAGCGGCACGAAGATCAGGCCGAGGCCGAGGCCCTGGACGACGCCGCTCACGATCACCGGGCGCGAATCCATCGCCAGCGAGAAGCCGGACATCTGCCACAGCGACAGCGCCATCAGCGCGATCCCGGCGAAGATGATCAGCCGCGCGTCGACCTTGCCGACCAGGCGCCCCGCCATCAGCATCGAGATCAGGGTGCCGACGCCGCGCGGCGCGGTCAGGAAGCCCGAATCGAGCACCGAAAAGCCCATCAGCCGCTGCAGCAAAGGCGGGAGCAGCGCGAGCCCGGCGAGCAGCAGCACGCCGGTCACCGCCATGAAGAACAGGCCCATGGCGAAATTGCGGTCGTAGAACATCTCCGGCTCGAAGATCGGCTTGCTTCCGGTGAACAAATGGACTCCGAACATCCAGGCGGCGCCGATCGCGAGGCCGGCCTCGATGCAGACTTCCCAGCTCTCGAACCAGTCCTGCTGCTGGCCGCGGTCGAGCATCATCTGCAGCCCGCCGACGGCGAGCGCGAGCAAGGCGAAGCCGAACAGGTCGAACGGCCGCTTCACCTTCTCGGTCCTGGGCATGAAGCGGACCAGCATGATCGTGGCGAGGATGCCGACCGGCAAGTTGACGATGAACACCCAGCGCCAGTTGAAGCTCTCCGTGAGCCAGCCGCCGAGCACGGGGCCGAGGATCGGCCCGATCATGATGCCGCCGCCGAACAGGGCCATGGCGCGCGCGTGGCGCTCGGGCGGGTTGATGTCGAACATCACCGCCTGCGCCATCGGCACGATGAACGCGCCCGCGATCCCCTGCAGGATGCGGAAGCCCACCATCTCGACCAGGCTCTGCGCCATGCCGCACAGCACCGATGCGACGGTGAAGGAGACCACCGTCCAGACCAGCAGGCGCTTGCGGCCGACGCGGTCGGCGAGCCAGCCGGTGATCGGGATCGCGATCGCGGAGGCGACGATGTAGCTGGTCAGGACCCAATTGATCGTCTCCGGCGTGGCGCCGAGACTGGTCTGCATGTGCGGCAAGGCGACATTGGCGATGGTGGTGTCGAGCACCTGCATCAAAGTCGCCAGCATCACCGCGATCATGATCAGCGCGCGCTCGACCCCGTCGACCGCGGCGCGCTCCGGAAGCTTCTCGGCGAGAGTCGCCACCTTCAGCGCCGTCCGGCGGTCCGCACCTCGCCCGGCGGCTTGGTGTCGATGGTGACGTCGGCGGACAGTCCGGCGATCATCTCCCGGCCGGGAGTGCCGTCGATGACGATGCGCACCGGCACCCGCTGGGTCACCTTGACCCAATTGCCCGACGCGTTCTGCGCCGGCAGCACCGAGAATTCGGAGCCGGTGCCGCGGCCGATGCTGGCGACATGACCGCGGATCGGCGCATCGGGATAGGCGTCGAGGTGGATCTCGGCGGGCTGGCCGACCCGCATGTGGGCGAGATCGGTCTCCTTGTAATTGGCCTCGATCCACGGCGCGGCGCCGCCGACGATGGTCACGACCGCAAGTCCCGGGACGACGGCCGAGCCCGGCTGGAGCCGGTCGGTCTGGCTGACATAGCCGTCCATCGGCGCCCTGACCTCGGTGCGGCGGAGATCGAGCAAGGCGCGGTCGCGCGCGGCGAGCGCCGCCTCCACCGCCGGCTGATTGGAGACGGGCCCGGCGCGCAGCGCCGAGCGGGCCTCGTCGGCCTCGGCGCGGGCGTTGCTCAGCCGCTCGCGCGCCTCCTGGACGGCGTGGAGGGCCTCGTCGTAGCGGGCGCGGGTGGTGAAGCCGCGGGAGAGCAACTCCTGCTGGCGCGCCAGCGCGCGCTGGGTGAAGCCGAGATTGGCCTGTGCGCCCTCGATATCTGCGCCAGTGCCGGCAATCTCCGTCTCGGCGCGCGCGACCTGGACCTGGGCGGCATGGAGCTGGGCCTCGGCCTGGGCGAGCGCGATCCGGAACGGCGCCGGGTCGATCCGGAACAGGACGTCCCCGCGCCGCACCCGCTGGTTCTCGCGCACCAGCACTTCCCGGATCGGCCCCGCCACCTCGGCGCTGACCGTCACCTTGTCCAGTTGGACATAGGCGTTGTCGGTCGACACGTAGCGTCCGGAGGTCAGCCACATATAGCCGCCGATCAGCGCCAGCAGCAGCGGCACCGACAGCATCAGGACGAGCCGCCAGTTTCGCTTCCCCGGCGCCTTCGTCTGCGCTTCCTCCGGAGCCGCGATCGTCCCTTCCTTCACGATGCCCTCCGGGCTCTCCCGGGAGCCCCGTTCAGATTGTCGCGGATGCGTGCGAGAACGCGCCGCGCCGCCTCCTTCTCCGCATCGTCGATGCCGGCGAGCGCGTCGGCGTGAAATTCGGCGCCGAGCGCCTGGAGCCGCGCGATCACCGGCCGCGCCTTCTCGGTCAGGAAGACGTTCCAGGCGCGGCGGTCGCACTCGTCGGGTCGGCGCTCGACCAGACCCGCATCGGCGAGCCGGTCGACCAGGCGGGCAAGCGTGATCGGCTCGACGTCGAGCGCGTCCGCGAGCTCGACCTGGCGGGCGCCGTCGCCGCGGCCGAGCCGCGCGAGCACCCGCCACTGCGAGCGGGTGACGC
>JAXDPC010000223.1:0-2536 GCA_034668525.1 Sphingomonadales bacterium | reverse complement strand
CAGCAATCATCGGCGGTGCCCATGGCCCCCCAGGAGATGCCGTAGCGGGCGCGGTTGAGGCAGCCGAACGGGCCCTTGAGGCCGGAGACGTTCGGCAGCAGCGCCGAATCCGGCACCTCGACCCCGTCCATCACGATCTCGCCGGTGATGGAGGCGCGCAGGCTCAGCTTCATGCCGATCTTGGGCGCGCCGAGGCCCTTCATCCCCTTCTCCAGGATGAAGCCCCTGATTCGGCCGTCATGCGCCTCGGACTTCGCCCAGACCACGAAGACGTCGGCGATCGGCGAGTTGGTGATCCACATCTTGCTGCCGGAGAGTCGATAGCCGCCGTCGATCGGAACGGCGCGGGTGCGCATCGAGCCCGGATCGGAGCCGGCGTCGGGCTCGGTGAGGCCGAAGCAGCCGATCAGCTCGCCGCGGGCGAGACCGGGGAGGTATTTCCTCCGCTGCTCCTCGCTGCCGTAAGCGTGGATCGGGTGCATGACGAGCGACGACTGGACGCTCATCGCCGAGCGATAGCCGCTGTCCACGCGCTCGACGGCGCGAGCGACGAGGCCGTAGCTGACATAGTTCAGGCCCGCGCCGCCATAAGCCTCCGGAATGGTCGCGCCGAGGAGGCCGAGGGCGCCCATCTCGCTCATGATCCCGCGGTCGAAATCCTCGTCGAGGAAGGCCCTGGTGACGCGCGGCTGGAGGCGCTCCTGAGCATAGCCTTCGGCGGTGTCGCGAACCAGCCGCTCCTCGCCGGTCAGCTGCGCATCGAGCGCGAACGGGTCGGCCCAATCGAAGGGGAGGGGCCTCGCTTCGGTCATTTCATCCTCATCTGTGCTGCGCGCGCTCCCTGCGCGATCGGGCCGCCATTGTCCACCGAGCGGCCGGCGGGACCTATTCCGGGGTGCTCTCCGCCGGTTCCTTCGGCGCCTCGGGGGGCGGGTCGAATTCCAGTGCGACGCCCTCGGCGCTGCGCGCCCGCGCCAGTTCCAGCAGGGCACGCGCGCCGTCGGCCTGCTCGCCGCTATGGGCGGTGCTGGCGAGGGGCTGCAGCAGCCGCTCGGCGAGCGCATACTCGCCCCGCAGCAGCAGCATCCGCGCCGCGTTCATCCGGATTTCCGGGACCTGCGGCGCCAGCTGGACGGCGAGCAGCATGATGTTGAGCGTGTTCTCCGAACGGAATTCCGGCTCGCCCTGGAAGGCGTGGGCATAGCGGTAGAGGGTCGGGAAATGGGTCGGGTCGGCGCGGTGGGCGCGGGAGAACCAACTCCGGGCCTGGCGGTATTGGGCGGCCCGGTCGGTGGGCGCGGCGGTGCGCGCGGCGACGATGTGGCGCATGCCGCGCAGATAGAGCAATTCGGCGTCGTTCGGCGTAGCGGCGAGCAGCTCGGTGAGGAGCCGCTCTGCCGAGTCGCCGTCGCCGTACAGCGCCTCGGCCCGCGCCAGCACCCGGCGGGCATAAGGGTCGCCGCTCCGCTCCGTCGCGCGGAGGATGCGGGCGAATTCCTCGGGGGAGGGTTCGCGGCCGACCAGCATCGCCGCTTCGCTCATCAGCAGCTGGTCGGCGGAAGCCGGAAGGCGCGTGATCGTGATCTGGACCGGCCGGCCGACGCTCGCCCGGTCGATGCGCCGATAGACGATGCCCTGGCGCGAATAAGCGACCAGCTGCCGCTGCATGTCGGCGGGCGCGACTGCGAAGCTCGCCTGGAAGGCGGCGCGCGGCTCATCGCCGCGTCCGAGCGCCTGGAGGTAGCGCACGAGCTGCGCCCGGCGCGCGCCGTCGGCGAACATGAAATGCGTGATCAGCCAGCTTTGGGCATAGAATCGCGAGATGTCCTCGAGCGTCGCCACCCCGGCGCGATCGAACATGATGGTTTCGACCGGGAGCCAGTCGGCGCGCCGGAACAGCCAGGACGAGCGCAGGCGGTTCATCCGGCCCAGCTCGATATGCCGCTCGGTGAAGCGCGTCGTGGCGAGATATTCGGCGAAGCCCTCGACATACCAGGCCGGATAGGCGTTGCCGTGATATTGCATCATGAAATGATGCGCATATTCGTGGAACAGGATCTCGTTCGAGCCCATCATCCCGCCCGAGGCGCCAGCGTTCACGAACGCCGCGATGCCGGTCGACGCGGCCGTGTAGAAACCTGGAATGAGGCTGCTGAGCGGCGGCACCCGTCCCAGATCCTCGCCTCTGCGCACGAAATAGATGCGCAGCTTCGGCGCCGGCGGCGTCTCGGCCGGAAGGTCGCTCAGCAGCCGCAGCAGGGCCGCATAATCTTCGAGGATCGCGACCTGGCCGCGAAGCCGGGCCTCGTCCCCTTCGCCGAAGGCGATGAAGTTGGGGCTCTCGGCGCGCAGCCATTCGGCCGCGGCCGGTGTTGCCGCGCCGCCGGCGAGCAAGCAGAGCGCCGCCAGCCTCAGCAGGAGGGTTCGCACCATCGTCACCTGTCCCCCACCGGCGCGCCGAATGGACGCCGCGGCCCTTCTCAGTCGTCGTCCTGCTGGCCGCGCGGCCGATAGAATTCCACCGTCACCCCTTCGC
>JAXDPC010000222.1:0-5588 GCA_034668525.1 Sphingomonadales bacterium | reverse complement strand
CGAGCAGGTTCTTGAGGCGGGCAGCGTCGGCGCTCCCCAATCCGGGCAATTTCGGCCAAAGAGCGATGAAGGTCGTAAGCAGCTCGATTCCCGCAGCCTCGCCCGGGGGGACGTCCTCGTCAGCGCTCTCGGCAAGGAGGCACAATTCCGTCTCCGGATCGTCATAGAGCATCGACCACAGGCCACGCTCATACTCGCCTTCGTCTGGCTCGTCGCCGATCGCCGACCTCAAAGAATCGAAATCAGGTATCGAAGCGCCGCCAAGGAACAATTCGCAGCCGCACTCTTCACCCCAGAAGCACGGGTAAAGGAGGAACGCATCTCCGAGCGCATTGGCAAGTGCCTCGTCCACGAACTTGAAGGTCGCGTCGTACGAGTTCTTGCGAACGCCTGTCCCATGAACGAAAATGATGGTCGCGACCACGACCGCTTCCCCTTCGCGACCTCGATCTGAAATAAGCACCAGGATAGGAATCTTCTCTTTACCTGAGAGTCTGCATTGGCTCAATCGCCCCGTTGCGTGCCTCGTGCACGGGCGGCGTCGCTGGCGTGCCGATCTTCGCCGCCACCGAGACGGACATCCCGCGATGTCCCACGGCACTGCTGGCAATCAGACTCCGAGCGCAGCTGCTGGCCGAAGCGACCAAGGCAGGTTAAGCTCGCCCCGACGCGTAGCTGTGCCCATGACGGACTGAGGGGATTTTCGGATGCGGCAGTGGATCGGGTATGCGGCGGCGCTTGCGCTCGCCGGTTGCGGCGGCGGCGACGGGGACGCCAACAAGGCGGCGGACGGCAATGCCGGAGCCGAAGCCGGCGGCAATGCGGGCGCCGGCGCCGAAGCGGGCGGCGGCGGATCGGGCGGCGGGGGCGCGACGGCTTCGCTGCAGCCGGGCCAGTGGGAGATCACCACCAACGTCACCCGGGTCACCGTGCCCGGAATGCCCGCCGGAATGTCGCCGCCGACGCCGCCGCCGACGACGATCCGCGCCTGCCTCACCGCCGCCCAGGCGGCGCAGCCGGGCGCGGGCTTCCTCTCCGGCAGCGGCGAGGCGCAGGGCTGCACCTATGAGAGCAATTCGATCGGCGGCGGCCGCATCCAGGCCGTCGTCCAGTGCAGCCAGCAGGGCACGACGATGCGCTCCAACATGACCGGCCAGTTCACCGCGACGAGCTACGAGGTGGACCAGCAGGTAGAGACCTCGGCGCAGGGCCAGAACATGCAGATGGAGAGCCGCACCACCGGCCGCCGCGTCGGCGACTGCCCGGGCTGAGCGGGGGCGCGGCGCGCGTCCGCGCGCCGGTCAGCCGGTGTGCTGCGCGATCGCCGTCTCGTCCTCGTGGAAGGCCATCGAGGCGGAGTTGAGGCAGTATCTGAGGCCGGCCGGCGGCGGGCCGTCGGGGAAGACGTGGCCGAGATGGCCGTCGCAGCGGGCGCAGCGTATCTCGGTGCGGACCATGCCGTAGCTGCTGTCGACGATCTCGCGGACATGCTCGCGGTCGAAGGGCGTGGTGAAGCTCGGCCAGCCGGTGCCGCTCTCGAACTTCTCGCCGGAGCGGAACAGCGGCAGGCCGCACAGGCGGCAGGCGTAGATTCCGGCGGCCTTGTTGTTGAGCAGGGTGCCGCAGAAGGCCCGCTCGGTGCCGTGGTCGAGGATCACCTGCCGCTCCTCGGCGCTGAGGCCCTGCGCCAGCGCGTCGCGGCGCTCCGGGCTGAGCGGGGTGATGTCGTATCCGGAAGCGGTGGTCATCGGCGGGTCTCCTTCCGCCGCTAGCTCGTGCCTGCGCGCAGGAAGTCAAGCGCGCCCGACGGAACCGAGCCACGCCCCGGCGATTTGAATCGGCGGCGAATCGATCCGGAGCGAAGAAGCATGGCCGCGCGCGCATATTGGAAGGGGCAGATCAGGCTGGCCCTCGTCTCGATCCCGGTCGAGATCTTCTCCGCGACCAAGAGCGGCGCGACGATCGCGTTCAACCAGATCCACGAGCCGACCGGCAAGCGCATCAAATATGAGAAGACCGTGCCCGGCGTCGGTCCGGTCGACCCCGAGGAGATCGTCAAGGGCTTCCAGTATGAGAAGGGCAGCTACGTGCTCCTGAACGACGAGGAGCTGGAGGGGGTGAAGCTCGAATCGAAGAAGATTCTCGAGCTCACCCAATTCGTCGATTATGACGAGATTGACGTCCTCTATTACGAAAAGCCTTATTATGTCGTGCCTTCCGACGATCTCGCCGAGGAGGCGTTCATCGTGCTGCGCGAGGCGCTGCGGCGAACGCGCAAGGTCGGTGTCGGCCAGCTGGCGCTTCGGGGGCGGGAGTATCTGGTCAGCGTGAAGCCGTGCGGGCGCGGGCTGGTGCTCGAGACCTTGCGCTACGCCGACGAGGTCAACAAGGCGCAGAATTATTTCCGGGACATCGCCGACCACAAGCCCGACGAGGACCTGCTCGATCTCGCCGAGACTTTGATCGAGAAGAAGACGGCCGACTTCGACCCGGCCAAGTTCCACGACCGCTATATCGAGGCGCTCGAGGAGCTGATCGAGCGCAAGCGCAAGGGCAAGACCATCCACACCGAGGAAGAGGAAGCGCCGGCCAAGGGTACCAACGTCATCGACCTGATGGCGGCGCTCAAGCGCTCGATCGAGCGGCCCGGGGAGAGCGGCGGCGGCGCGAAGAAGGGCGCGGGCAAGCCCGCGGCGAAGAAGGCGGCTCCGGCGAAGAAGGCGGCAGCGAAGAAGGCGCCGGCAAAGGCCGCGCCGGCCCGGAAGCGGGCGTGAAGTTCCTCCCCATCGCAGATGGGGAGGGGGACCATGCGGAGCATGGAGGAGGGGTAGGTGCCGTGACGGCCGAGGTTCTTTTCGAAGCCACGGAAGCTGGCGCCATCTACCCCTCCACCACCCCTCGGGTGGTCCCCCTCCCCAGCTTTCGCTGGGGAGGAACCTGATGGCCCGAAAGCCCGACGATCCCCGCGCCACCTACAATGCCAAGCGGGACTTCTCTAAGACCGCGGAGCCCGCCGGCACCTATGACAAGCTGAGCTGGGGCCGGGGCGACGGCTTCATGGTCCAGAAGCACGACGCGACGCGGCTGCACTGGGATCTCAGGCTGGAGCTCGACGGAGTGCTGAAGAGCTGGGCGGTGCCGAACGGGCCGAGCCTCAACCCGGACGACAAGAGGCTCGCCGTCAGGACCGAGGATCATCCCCTCTCCTACGCGACCTTCGAGGGGACTATCCCGAAGGGCGAATATGGCGGCGGCACGGTGATGATGTGGGACCGCGGCACCTGGGAGCCGGCGCCGGGCAAGGATCCGAGGAAGACGCTCGGCGAGGGGCATCTCCACTTCACCCTCCGCGGCGAGCGGATGCAGGGCGAATGGGTGATGTTCCGGCTGAAGCCGAAGCCCGGCGACCGGCGCGGCACCGAGAATTGGATGCTGAAGAAGGTCCGCGACGACCATGCCGGCGGATCGATGGGGCTGACCGAGACCTATCTGACGAGCATCAAGACCGGGCGGACGATGCAGGAGATCGCCGCGGGCAAGAAGGCGAAGGAGCTGAAGAGCTGGACCGCTGGACTGAATCCGTCATCCCCGCGAAAGCGGGGATCCAGTGCGGCGTCTGCAGCCGCACCGGAGAAGGAAGAAAAGCTGGATTCCCGCTTTCGCGGGAATGACGGGAAAGGCTCGCGTCGAAGTAACGCTGCGACACGCAGCAAGCCTCCCGCCTTCCGGGAGCCGCAGAAGGCGACGCTGGTGGATCACGTGCCCGACGGGCCCGGGTGGATCCACGAGATGAAATATGACGGCTATCGCTGCCTGCTCGCCATCGGCGGCGGCGCGGCGAAGGTCTATACGCGCTCGGGGCTCGACTGGTCGGACAAGTTCCCCGAGATCGTCGCGGCGGCGCGCGGGATCGAGTGCGACGGCGCCCTGCTCGACGGGGAGATCGTCAAGCTCGACGAGGCCGGCAATACCGGCTTCTCGGCGCTCCAGCAGGGCATCTCGGAAGGCGGACGCGGGCTCACCCTGTTCCTGTTCGACGCGCTCGAGATCGACGGCGAAGACCTCGCGCGGCTCCCCAACATCGAGCGCAAGGGCCGCCTCGCCACTTTGCTCGGGCCGGGGCGCCCGCCGACGATCCTCTATGCCGACCATATCGTCGGCCATGGCGAGAAACTGTTCGACGCGATGTGCGCGGCGGGCCAGGAGGGGATCATCTCCAAGAAAGCGGACGCGCCCTATCGGAGCGCCCGCACCAAATCCTGGCTCAAGGTCAAATGCACGCTCCGCCAGGAGTTCGTGATCATCGGCTGGTCGTCCAGCGACAAGAAGTCGCGCGCGTTCCGCGCGCTGCTGCTGGGCCTCCATCAGGGCGGCAGGCTGCGCTACGCCGGCAAGGTCGGCACCGGCTTCTCCAACGCCGTCCAGCAGGAGCTGATCGAGCGGCTGGAGGCGATCGAGACGGACGAGCCTCCGGCAGCCGTCCCCCGCGCCGAGGCGCGCGGCGCCCGCTGGGTGAAGCCGAAGCTGGTCGCCGAGATCGCCTTCGCGGAGTTCACCGCCGACAACGTCGTCCGCCACGCCAGCTTCCTCGGCCTGCGCGGCGACAAGAAGGCATCCGCGGTCGTCGCCGAGAAGCCGCAGCCCCTGCCCGCCGCGGCCGTGTCCGGAGCCGAGGACAAGGTGAAGATCAGCAATCCGGAGCGCGTCATCTTTCCCGAGGGCGACGTCACCAAGGGCGAGCTGGCGGATTATTATCGCGCGGTCGGCCCGGTGATGGCGGCCTGGACGGCGAACCGGCCGATCAGCCTGGTGCGCTGTCCGCAGGGGCGCGGCAGGAAATGCTTCTTCCAGAAACACGACGCCGGCAGCTTCGGCGATCATGTCCGCCACGTCGCCATCCTCGAGAAGAACGGCAGCAAGGAGGATTATCTCTATGTCGAGGACGTCGCCGGCATCCTCGCCTGCGTCCAGATGGGGACGATCGAGTTCCACGGCTGGGGCTCGTCCGTTGCCGACGTCGAGAAGCCGGACCGGCTCGTCTTCGACATCGATCCCGACGAGGGGCTGAGCTTCGCCGAGGTGAAGCGGACCGCGCGCGACCTCCACCGCTACCTCGCCGACATGGGCCTGCAGAGCTTTCCGCTCATCACCGGCGGCAAGGGGCTGCACGTCGTCGTGCCGCTGACGCCGCAGGCGGAATGGCCCGAGGTCAAGGATTTCGCCCAGCGCTTCTGCGTCGCGCTGGCGACGGCGGAGCCCGAGCGCTTCACCGCCAACCTCGCCAAGGCGAAGCGCAAGGGGCGGATCTTCCTCGATTATCTGCGCAACCAGCGCGGCGCGACCGCGATCATGCCCTACAGCGCGCGGGCGCGCGACAATGCCCCCGTCTCGGCGCCGATCGGCTGGGACGAGCTCGAGGAGCTGAAGGGCGGCAACATCTACACCGTGCGCGACGCCGAGCTGCTGCTCGAGCGCGCCTCGGGACACGCGCTGCAGGGCTGGGGCGAAGCGAGCCAGGTCCTGCCGGATCTGTGAGGGGACATCTGTGAGGGGACAGTTACTGGTAACTGTCCCCATTTCCGTTCGGA
>JAXDPC010000221.1:0-15291 GCA_034668525.1 Sphingomonadales bacterium | reverse complement strand
GCGTGGCGATCGACGACGGCCGCGACCGCACGGTGACCATCGTCAACGACTTGAACGGCCAGGCGATACGCCGCGACGAGGCGGACCAGACCAGCGCCGGCGACCCGCACGAGATCTGGTACCGCTTTTGAGCTGGCATTGTCCGCGACGCAGTCCTGACCGCCGCGATGGCCCGAGTCACCTAGCGGATATTCGAGAGATCTTGCGGAAGGAACGTCGGCGGCACGCACGAGCCAGCACTAACGCATCGATTTGCTGGTGACCCCTACGGGACTCGAACCCGTGTTTTCGCCGTGAGAGCTGTCCCCCAGAACCTCGAATGGACGTCCGTGGACGCTATTAAACACTTGATTTTCTTCGGTTTCATTGATATGGTTCCGTAATCATCCAGTCGCGTCCGAGGCCGTATATTGGGGACGTATTGGGGATGTTTTCGGAGTTCGGCTATGGCCAAGACAATCGCCGAAGTGAGACTCCAGGAACGGTCCGCCCGGGCCCGGCTGGCGGCAAGGCATCACCCTTATTGGCGCTCGATCTCGGAAGGCCGGCATCTCGGCTATTACCGCGGCCGCCGCGGGGGTTCCTGGATCGCGCGCTGTCGCCCACCGGACGGCGGCGAGTACCTGACACGGTCGTTGGGCTCTACCGATGACGTCGTCGACGCCGACGGCGCGGAGATCCTGAACTGGCGTCAGGCGCTGGATGCGGCGCTCGTCTGGTTCGAGAAGGTCGAGAAGCCCGAATATGAGGAGGCCGCCGAACTCACCGTCAAGTTCGCCGTGGAGGAATATGTGGCCATGCGCGACGCGCGCGACAGCGCGAGGGCAGGGAGGCCGGTCAGGTCGGACGGGCGATCGCGCTTGACTCGATACGTCATCGCCGACCGGCGGCTGGCGGCGATGAATCTTCACGACCTGACGGAGGGCGACCTGAAGGGGTGGCAGGGCCGTTTGAATGGATTGAAGGTGTTGAGCCGGCAGAGACTGGCCAACGACCTGAAGGCGGCGTTGAACCACTGCTTCCAGAACCACAGGCGCGCGCTACCGCCCGACTTTCCGATCACCGTGAAGGTCGGCCTGAAGGCCGAGGCGGCCTATTGGGAGCATGGGGAATCCGTCGCTCGCGAGAACCAAATCCTTGACGATCAGCAGGTCCGGGAGATCATCCGGCTCGCTCAGGAGCAGGACGAGGAGGGCGATTTTGCCCTGCTGGTGGTCCTGCTCGCCGCAACCGGCGCCCGCTTCTCTCAGCTCAGGAGAATGACCGTCGCGGACGTGCAGCTGGAGCACTCGCGGCTGTTGATCCCCACGTCGTTCAAGGGGAAGGGCAGGTCCCCCGACCTCATCAAGGTTCGGATCGGACCGGACGTGGTGCAGCTGCTGAGGCGGGCGATCGTCGGACGCAAGAGAACCGAACCGCTCCTGCAGAGATGGCGCCACAAGCAGATCAGCCCGACCAAATGGATCTGGGTTGAGAGGGGGCCGTGGAAGAGCGCCCCCGAGATGACGCGTGATTGGAAGCGCGTCGTTGCCGCAGCCGGACTCGAGGGCACGATCCCATACGCCCTGCGTCACACCTCGATCGTGCGCGGCATCCGGGCGAACCTTCCGATCCGACTCGTTGCCGCGATTCACGACACTTCCGTGACGATGATCGAGCGCCACTATTCTCGTTGGATCACGGAAGGCCTGGAGGAACTCGCGGCGAGAGCGGTTGTGCCGCTGCTCGCTGCCTAACCATCAGTCTGTCGTGCGCTACATTGGGAATTTTGCGATTTAGATTTTGTCTAAATGAGCGCGCAATGCGTCAAGTGCAATTCGCCGAGGCGAAATCGCGTCCTTCTCGACGTCGCTCATTTCGGCAAATGTACTTTGTGTTCCCTGAGGAACGAATACATCGTCGAAGCCGAAGCCGTTGGTGCCTCGGGGTTCCGGAACGACATCTCCCTCCACCCTCCCCGTGAACACATTCACGCCCCTGCAATCGGCGAAGCCGATCGAAGTGACCGCCACGGCACGTGGGGGGACGCCTGGCGGAAGCATGCGGTGGAGCATTGAAGTGCCACCGCTCTCGATCACCCAAGTTACCAGAGCCCCAGGAAATTTCCCGAGGGCGGGCAGCTCGAAACCTGTGTCGTCCACGAGCACCGGCCGTCCAATCAAGCCATAAGCTGCTCCGGCCTTCGCCCGGCACACGCTTTCGGTGTCTAGCGCCTGCACCTCATCAATGGCGAGCGCAATCGGATCTAACTCGCGCTTCAGCATGCGCTCGAACTCGCGAATCTTGCCGCGGTTGCTGGTGCAAATGGCAATCCTTTCCATCCGGTACTCCGTCAGATTTCTGCTATGATCTTGACGTATGCGATCTTGAGCAAGGCTATTTCGAACCGAATTTTACTGTAGTATTGCCTAGCGTTACGTTCGAGTTGGGAGAGAGAATGCAATTCATTTTTCGTGCTTGGCCGCCGCTGGCTAAGATAGGCAGGCCTGCGGAATTGATCGCTGCGGTCAAGCCGATACTAGACTCGATCGGCCACGCCGGCGAGGCTGCTTCCGGTGGGCCCACCATTCAATTCGAAGTAGTCGACATCCGTCTTGGCCCCTGCGACGATGAACAGGTCGAACTCCTTCTGAATCAGCTGCATGGACTCCTGTTGTCCGACGAAACTCAGCTCAAAGATCTTACGGAAACGAGCCGATTCCTTTTCGTAGGTAGCGTGTCCGCTCTCGCCGTAGCCGAGGAAGAGACAGATACAATCCGTTCGATAAAGCGCGACGCGGAGCTCGCGATCCGGACCCTCCAGAACTATGGGATCGGTCATTACGGTCACATCGGCGAGCTTGGTGATGGTCAATCGGGATGCGATCATCCGCTGCTCAAATCGGCCCTCATCGGCCTCACCCGCTTCTACCGGAACTATCAACCGCCTCCGACCGAGCAAGTGCTCGGACAGATAGCGCGCGACATCGACGGGCTTGTGGCGTCGGCGCGAAAGCTACCTGAGTTCGCGCATCTAGGCAGCGTTGACGGAAAGGCGAGCCGTAGCGCGAGCACGCCGGACCTGACCCGTCTGCTTCGCGAAATGGCCCTTCTCTACCAGCTCGGTAAGGGAGAGCGCCCCGATCGTTTCGACCCTGTCAGGCGCTTGGATCAACTTCGGAAAGCCAAAGAGCTGACCTTCGGAGCTCATGTGCCGCATTCATCCTATGGCCTATTTGTCGACCTTTTGGCCGATCTCGGGGAATGGGCGGCGGTTTATCCGCGAGCCCTGTCAGCCGGCGAAAGACCCGCTCAAGTCAAGGCCCGTGCCTCCCTGTCAGAGCATGCGCAATCTATCGCCGAAATGAGCTTCAAGCTCGCCCGTTACGACCTGCTGAGGGATTTCGGCCGGGTATTGGGGCAGGGCGCGCTATGCCGACTGCGGGAGCAAGGCGACGCGCCGCGGATTCTCATAATCGACGACGACTTCTTCCAAACCCTGGCAACCAAGGCGCCGCGGCGGTCGAGGCGCCGGCTGATCCACGGCTTGGGCACGGCGTTCAGCGTCGCATGGAATCATGCTTCGATCGATGTGGTCCCTTCAGCCTTTATCGACGCGCACACGGATCTTTTGTCGAGCGATCATGGCGGCAAACTGCTCGATTCGACGGTCGGCAGTCAGGCGGTTGATCTGCAGGGTAATCCGACAAAGGTAATGGCCGAGCTGCACGGCTATCTCGCGGTGCTGCTCGATCCGGAAGCGCATTCAGACGCGCTGGGGCCCATTCGCATCCAGCGCCTGGCCAGTCACCTTCGTCAACACGCGCGTAGCGAGCCTGCAGTTATGGGACGGCGGGGCGCGATCGCCAACCGGTCGCCTTCGCTGATCGCATTCTCCCGGAAGGAGAGTTCCGGCTATGTCCAGCAATGCCTGAATATGGGCGCCGCGGCCTTCGTCGCGAAGCACCGTCCCTACCATCTTCTATTCGACCTCGCGCGCGTGCTTCGGAACGACAGGCTGCATCGCCTTTCCACCGACCGTGCATCTCAGTTCAGGCTGCTCCACGCGCTCAAACCGCACGTTTCGGCGAAGCTCCAGCGCCAGGACGGCCCGATGTATCTTTACGGAGGGCATCGACTCGATTCCGGCAGTTTCACCAACGATCCCCGTGAGGAGGAATGGGTCAAAGCCTTGCCCAAGGCAGACCTCCACTACCACATGGGCACGGCCGTTCGTCCCGCGATGATCACATTACTAGCGATGAACTCGGCCGGCCACTTCCTGTCCTCCTCCCCGGCGCATCATGCCAACGGACATAGTCCGATCGGCGGGGTCGACCCACTGATCACGCGCATCGCGCGCACCGTTGCCCTAGCCTCGAGCCTGGAAGCCGAGTTGGCCGTCGAACAACGTCCCCCTTCTCGCCTCGAGATGCTTGCAGCTGCGGCGGCGGCCGTCGTCAATGAGAGAAAGCTGGAGAACAAAGCCTTTGCCCTAGGGGATGCTCTCATCGCGCATCTGGTCGAGCCCAACGACCGCTGCGACCATGCCCATGCGACGGCTCTTCTAGTTGCGACCATGGGAGCGCATGAAAAGTTCGAAGCGGAACCAGTGGTCGCGGAATTCTTCAACGCATTGCGTTCGGCCCGAGCCCGTCGCAACGGGTCTGGCGCACCTCGAAGGTTTTCCAGCAAGTCCGCGCTCATGCTCGAGGCCCAGCGCGCTCGCGAGCATTTTGCCGGAGTAGCGTGCCGGTGGAGCGGAAGCAGCACGCAGGGAAATTTCGAGGCGCTGATCGCCGCGCGGCCGGACCAGTTCTGGTCTCGACTCCACAACGGGATTCAGACGCGCGTTCGCGCGACCAATGCCCGGCTGCTCGCGGCCCGTCGCAAGGCTAATCGCTGGGTCGAAAAGGAGGGTGATGCGGCAAGGGCCGTGGCGCGGGTGTGGCTCGGAGCTCCTGCAGGAGGGGCATTCCCGAAGAAATCGGTCAGAGCGGGCCGACTGAACCTTGCGGATTATGTGATGGTCGACGAAGCCTGTACCCGGCGGGGCCTGGCCCTCTATCTGCGGGGCGCCGACCTCCTGGGGTCGGCACATTTCCAATATCCCGAGAACCTTTGGCTGGCGGCGCTTGCCATCACCGAGGACAATGCGCGCGAGAACATCGTCTACAGCGAGATAAGGTGCGAGACGACCGGCTACACCAAGGCCGGCATGGGCGCACGAGACGCCACGGAAATGCTTCGACACGGCTTCAATCTGGCGAGCCTGTTTCTGGCCGGCCGGCCGCGTCAGCGGATCGGAGTGGCTCCGCCATCACCGAATCCGCTTGTGCGAACCAATATCCTTCTCGCCGCGAAGCGCCACAAGAGTGAACCCGAGGCGCGAGCCGTCGTCCAGCTGCTCGAAACCTATCTTGAGCGGCGGCCCGGATCGGCCGACGCGGCGCATTCGCGCCGGCTCTATCGCAAGGTCTTCGGACGGACGTTACCGCCGTGGTGGCGGCCATGCGACGTAGTCGGATTCGACATTTCCGGCGACGAATCGAAAGAGCCCGATTGGCTCGGCCGCGTCATGGAGCCTCTGGCCTCGCTCTCGTCGCCAGTCACCATCCATGCCGGCGAGGCCGCCAGCGCGTCGAGCATCTGGAAGGCCGTATATGGCCTCAACGCTCTACGCATCGGTCACGGCCTCAGGTTGAGTGAGAATATGGCGCTTCTCGGTTATTGCGTGCGCGAAGGCATTTGCATGGAGCTTTGTCCGAACAGCAATCTGTACACGAACCGGTTCGAGCCGGAGCCGCAGCGACGTGTGAGCGATCCCTCCGCGCCCGGATCCCTTCCACGATACGAATACCCGCTTCTCCATTACATGCGCGAAGGCATGGAGGTGACGCTTGGAACCGACAATCGCTATCTTCACAGCCCGGATCAGAACGGCCTGACCTCGGAATACATGACTGCGGCGCGACTGATTGGTGGGCTCACCCGTTGGGAGGTGCTGCAAATCGTAAAAGCCGGCTTCAAGAATGCATTCCTGGATAAGGCGGAGGTCCGCGATATGATCCGGAGTGTTGAGAAGGAGATTTATCGCATTATCGCGGCAGACAACGTTTGATCTGTCACTCAGCATTGGGGCCGCAACACCGACCGTCGCTCGATCGATCCCGACTCGACTGAGCCTCGCCGAACTGGATATTTGCGCTTGACCACCGAAACCATGGAACGAACTGGCGGCGCTGACCGGGGTGCCGCTTCTGGCCGCCTGAGCTGGAAACAACCGGCAAATACCGCTCTTATTAATTTCGTATAGCTCCTGGTCGCTCCTAGCCTCGCGGGACCGCGAATTCCCGCGGTTCAAGGAGCAGGACCATGCAACGCAACCATCTCGACGAGACCCATGAGCTGATCGAGCTCGGCTCCGTCAGCGGCGACACGAAGGGCAACGCCGGTCCGCACTGGGAGGACGGCGGCCTCAAGCTCTACGGCGTCGGTCTGTCCGACGAGTGACCGATCGGCGGCGGCGGCGGACGCCCCTTTGGGGGCCTACCGCCGCCGCCCGAACGAGCTGTCAGAAACGATGCGAAACAACCTGAATATATCCCGACTATAAGTTTTCTATTCCGTGAGGGGCGTCGCAGACTCCGACGGCTGCGAGAAGCAGCGGCTCAAGGAGAAACGCCATGCAGAAGACCGATGACCGTCCGGTCGAGCTGATCGAACTCGGCTCCGTCACCGCCGACACGCAGGGGGCCGGCGGCCCGGTTCTCGAGGGCTTCATCTTCATGCCCAGGACCGGCATCAGCGCCGACTGAGCGCGAACGGGCGTGCGGCCGCGGCCGCGCGCCCGCCACCGGCCATGTACGAGCTCAGACTGCCGCACCATGTCCGCTTCTGTGAAGTCGCCGGACAGCGGATCTTCCTGGATCTGAAGGCCGACCGCTACTTCAGCCTCCCCCCGCCGGCCGACGCTGCATTTTCCGCGATCCTCGGCGGCCGAGCATCCGCTCCTTCGGACATCGCGCCTCTCCTCTCCGCCGGACTCTTGATCGAGGCGCCGGCGGGAAGGCCGCTGAAGCCTACCAGCCATCCCCCGCCCGAAGACAGTTTCATGGAGGACGGAGAGATTGGGCGAGGGCTCAGCCCGCTGCTCCTCGCCGAGGTCCTGTTCCTCGTCTTGCGGGCGCTTCACGGCGTGCGCCGGAAGCGACTGCATGGTCTGCTCGCCGCTCCGACAGCTCCGCGCGGATCTTGCCAGGACGAGGGCCTCGAGCGGCGCGACCAAGCGGTCGCGCAGTTCCTTCGCGCGCGACGGGCGGTACCGGTCGCCCCCAATTGTCTCTACGATTCCCTCGCGCTGCGCGGCTTTCTCGCGCGCCGCTCCATCCCCGTTGACCTCGTGATAGGCACCAAGCTTCACCCGTTCGCCGCGCATTGCTGGCTGCAGGACCGCACCACCGTGCTCAACGACAGCCTCGCCGCCGCGCGCGGATTCACTCCCATCCTGGTGACATGAGTACGCCGCGTTTCATCGCTCTCACCGGCGAAGCGGCGTCGCTGAAGGCCTGGCTCAACTGCTTTGTGCCCCAGCGCCACTCCGCCCTGCGGCTGAACCGCGTCTTCGACGCGTCCGACCTCGTCGTCTTCGCGTCTCCCGAGACCCCCTTCGTGCCGCTCGCGGAGGAGCGGGGGGTGATTGTGGGGCGACTGTTCACAGGCCCGAGTGCGTGCAAGCCGATCCGCGTTCTCGACCTCTCGGCGAGCCGCCACGCCGCGTGGAGCCGCGGCCGCTCGCTTCTCGAGGGGAAATGGGGAAACTTCGTCGCCTTCACCCGCGACGAAAAGGCGCTCGCCACTCTCCGCGACCCTTCCGGCACAGTCCCCGCTTATTTGGCGGCGATGGGCGCTCTGGAAATCTGTTTTTCGGATCTCGATTTGGCCCTCGGCGCCGGTTACGAGCCTTCCGGGCTGGATGAAGAATTCCTTCGTCAGTGGCTCACCTACCCCTTCCTGCGAACCGCGCGCACCGGACTTTCCGGCTGCGAGGAGCTGCCGCCCGGCAGCGTGCGCATAAGCTCCGGACCTGCACGATCCGTCGAGGCCCTTTGGTCGCCGTGGAGGGCCGCGAACGCCGAGCGCGAGGTCCGCGACTTCGACACAGCCGCCCGACGGCTCCGGGACGTGGCCCTTACGACCATCCCCGCCCAGCTGGCCGGAATCGAGCGGCCGCTGCTGCAGCTTTCGGGCGGCCTCGATTCCTCGATCGTCGCTACCTGCCTCAGGCGAGGCGGCATCGATTTCACAGCGACGACCTTCGCGACGCGGACGCCCGAAGGCGACGAGCGCGACTATGCGCGGCGCCTGGCCTCCGACCTCGAGGTGGAGCTGATCGAGCAGGGCGAGGACGAGCTGCCGCTCGACCTCTCGCCGCCGATGCGCCGGACGCTCCGGCCGCCGCTCAATCCCGTGCTTCAGCCGCTCGACCGCGCCTTCTCCCGCGCAGCGCGCCAAAGCCGATCCCGCGACCTCGTTACCGGCGCCGGCGGCGACAATCTTTTCTGCTATCTGACGACCGCCGCGCCGGCGCTCGACGCCTTTGAGCGGCTGCCGCTGCGCGATGCGCTCGCCACCCTCCAGGATGTTGCGGCGCTGGGCGAATGCACGCTTTGGAAAGCCGGGCGCTACGCTGTCCGCAAGCGGTTCCGCCGCAGGTCGCGTCCGATATGGGCTCGCGACGAGCGTTTCCTCGCACCCTGCGCCCTGGCCGCCGCGCCCGATCCCCACCCTTGGCTCCTCCCGCCGGAACCGCCTTGCGCGGGCAAGCTCGAGCATGTCGAGGCCCTGGTGCGCATTCATTTTTTCCTCCGGCCTCGCCATGCCTCAGGCGAGGCGATGCACCATCCGCTGATCAACCAGCCGCTGATGGAGGCCTGCCTTGCCATACCGAGCTGGCTGTGGGTTCGCGGCGGACGCAACCGAGCCGTGGCGCGGCACGCTTTCTCCGACCTCTTGCCGCCGACCATCGTCCGCAGACGGACCAAAGGGAGCCTCGCCGCCATGTGCTCGCAGGCCTTCGTGCAGAACAGCCGCGCCTTGGCCGACCTGTTGCTCGGCGGCGAGCTTTCTCGCCGCTGTCTGATCGACGAGCGGGCCGTAGATGCCTATCTCCAGTCCGCGGGCGGCCCACCAAACGACAATTATTTCCGGATATTCGACCTCGCCTCGCTGGAGCTGTGGCTTCGCTCCTGGCGCGTCTGAGCCTCCGCGCTGCGCGTGGCCATGGCCCTCCAGCGCCGGTATTGCTCGGCCTTCGCCGGATCGGGATCGACATGGCCCTGAAGCCAGAATCGAAACCAGTCGAGATTGCGGCCATAGATCGCCAGCCGGTGTCGTGGCTGGACCTTGATGTGCGCCTCGTCGGGAAAGACATAGAGCTCCATCGGCGTCGGCGAGCGGCTGAGCCGAGTGTAGAGCTCGACTCCGTACCGGGCTTCCTGCTCCGCCAGCTGCAGCAGGAGCGGCGTCCTGATGCGCTCGACATTGAGGGCCGCCGAGATGAGGCGCCATCGCTCGGGGGTCTCATCCGGCGATCCGAGGCCCCAAGCCTGCCGCAGGATGGCCCCGTGATCGCGCCCCCTCATATTATTGAACCAGTACTTCACCGGCTCGATGTCGGGTGTGGCAACCGAAGCGGCCGAGACAAGGTTGGAATGAATAAGTGCCCAGAACGTCACCTCGCTGCCGAAGCTGAGCCCGCCCATGCCGACGCGGCTGCGATCGATGAGCCCGCGATTGGCGAGGATGTCGATGAGAGTTTCGACTCCGGAGAGGGCGGCGCGGTAGGTCGCTACCGAATCCTGCGGCCCGCTGGTTCGGGTCGCATTGACGCAGACCGAGGCGATGCCACTCGATGCGAGCAGCGCGAACGGCCACTCGTCGCCCAGACCTCCGCGGATGAAACCTTCGCAACGATAATAGTTGACGAACAAGGGGAGCGGCCGGCTGGGCGCTCCCTCCGGCAGGTAAAGGACCGCTGTAAACTCACTCCCCTCTGGGCTTCGCCAGGAAAGCCGCTCGATCCAGGGCCGGCGAATCGCGTGAAGCGCTCTGTTCGGGTCGAGCAGCAATCGGGAGGCGCCGGTCTCGAGATCGATGGCTTCGAGCCGAGGCGGCGTTCGCGGATCGGCAATCACGCAGACCGCCTCGCTCCTGAGGATCGCGCAGGGGCTGGTCTCGTCGCGGCCGCCGTTCATCAGGCCGTTGCCGCGCACGATCGTCCGCACCTGGCCCGACGGCAAGTCCCACAGGCGCAGCGTCTGCACCAGCGCGCGATCCATGGTCGCGAACAGGAGCTGGTCCCGTCCGGGCCGCCATGCCACCCACGCGACCCGGTCCCTCCGACATTCGGCGGCTGGGCAGGAGAGCCTCGCGCCCGCACCGCGCGTACGCGCAACGATCAGGCTGCCTTGTGCCCCGTCCCAGTCAGACGTCGCGATGTCTCCTTCCGACGAACGGGCCAAGGTTTCGGGACTCTCCTCGCTCTGCGAGTTCGGCGAACCCGCGAGAGGCGTGTCGCTCGGGGCGAGGGTCGCGAAATCGAGCCTCCGCTCCCTCGGCGCCTGCGCCCAGAGGATGTTGCCGCGGCTGAACCAGGTGCCGGTGAGGCGCTGCGTTGCCCGGCGGCCATTGACAATCGCGCCTCGGAACAGATTCTGCCCGAGCTCGACATGCTCATCGACGAGGATACCGGAGTCATATTCGGCCAGCTCCGCCTGCTCGATCGCAGCGCGCGGCGGCCCCACGCGATAAGCAATGCCGCGGCTGTCGCGTGTTCGCTCGATCGAGAGCACGTCACCCGCTTCGTCGGAGACCGCCTGGGAGCGCGAGCCGTCTGCGGCCGAGCGCCAGATTTGCACGGCGCCCGCCTGGAGCGCCCGATAGTAGATCCAGCGCCCGTCGGGCGACCAAATGGGCGGCTCAGCCGAAACCACCCCTGGCTCGACCACGATCGGCTCTCCCCCCGCGCCGATCCTCCGCACGCGGCCGCTGGCGGTTTCGAGGACATGCCAAGAGAGCTCGTAGCTGTTGCGCTGGATCGAAGGTCTCGTCTCGCGAAACGCGACCAGCCGCCCGTCAGGCGACGCAGTTGGCACCGCCAGGTCGACCACCTCGACCAGCTCCCGCAGCCCTGGATACGAATTCGCCGCCGCGCCGGGAGTTGCCAGCCATGCTGCGGCTGCCAGGAGCAGCGGCCAGCGGAACCGGCCCGCTCCCATCCCACCTTGACTGCGCGCAAGCAATTTCGCGCCGGCCAAGGTCACCACCGCCTGCGGATCTGAAGCGACACGAACCGGCCGCGCCCCGTCGCGTTGACCGGGTCGTAGCCGAGCCCGGTCGTCGCGCCCGGATCGGGAAGAAGCCGCGGCGGATCCTCGTCGAACAGATTCTCCGCCATGACCGCAATCCGTGTGCCGCGAAGCCAGCCAGGCGCACCGGCCTCGTCGCCGTCGTAGGCAAGGCCGAAATCCACCGTCGTGAACGATCCGACCGGCGCGTCACGGCCCCCACGATTGTCCCGGTAGCTGTCGGCATAGTTCAGGAACAGGTTCGCCGACAGGCCGCGCCGGCTCCAGCCGAGCTGCGTCCGCGCCCGGAAATCGAGCGGCCGGTAGGGTGTGTCGAGGGCATCAATCGGCGCGCTCGTCAAGCGGAGCTGATCCTCGAACGAGAAGATGTAGTTGAGGTTCGCATTGACGACGAACCGGCTATCGCCGGAGCCGAAGCGATAGCCGAGATTGAAGTCCAGGCCCCGCGTCCTTGTCACCGCGGTGTTGTTGACGCGGCCGTCGACGAGGACCGACACGTCGGCCGGCGTGGCGTTGCCGTTCGTGAAGCCGGGGCCGGATATGTCCAGCGAAACCTGCGCTCCCGCGATGAGCTGGCGGAGCAGGTCGTCGTCGGGATCGCGCGTGATGATCGACTCGAAAGCTGGGTCCCCAACGACCGTGATGATCGGCGAGGGAAGCGCGATCCGGTCCGAGAAGCGTATCGAATAATAATTGAGGCCGAGGCGAAGCCCCGGCACCGCCCGCGGCGCCAGCTCCGCGCCGACCGTCCAACTGCGCGAGCGTTCCGGGCCGACCGCGGGGTTGCTGCCGCCGAGCACCAGACCGACGCCGGTCGCCTGCGCCGGGTCTATGAAGACCAGAAAGCTCGGGACGTAGATGGCGCTATAGGCGCCCGCGGCCTCGTGAAGCAGAGGTGCCCGAAACGATGTATCGTAGGAGGACCGGAAGGAGAGGCCGGGGACGGGCGACCACAGCAGGCCCAGCTTCGGATTGAAGGTCGATCCCAGACCCTGATAATGCTCGTAGCGCCCCGCGGCCGTGAAGGCGAGCCGCTCAAGCCCGGGGCGGCGATTGGCGGCCGAGAAGATCGGCACCTGCGTCTCCGCAAATGCCGCCATCACGTCGCGCGACTGCCGTCTCGAAAGGCTGATATTCTGCGTCTCGAAATCGTCCCTGTACGATTCGTGCCGCCCCTCGACGCCGATCGCGACGCGGACAGGCCCCCCCGGAAGCTGGAACAGGCTTCCGTCGGCTGTGAGCCCAATATCCGCGATCAAGTTGAAAGTGGCGCGGGCGTTCACGAGGCCGACGCCGGTCTCGACCTGCTCCTGATCGGTGCGGGTCTGCGAGTAGCCGCCGCTGAGCCGGACAGCCCAGTCAGAGCCCAGGTCGTATCGAAAAGTCCCGCCGAGGCTGAACGTCTCGGCCTCTGCAACGGTGGCGACCGGGATGCTCGAGCCGGCGAAGAAATAAGTGCGGTCAGTGTCGCGGGTTGCGAACGTTCCCGTCAGCTCCGCGCTGAGGCGCGACGACAGGTCCTGCCGGAAGGCACCGAACAGGCTGTGGCGGCGCTCCCGGGGGAGAAGTGACGTGCGGGGCGGGAAGTTGATCGTGTAGTCGCGATCGCGGGCAACAATCTCGTCCTCGGCCCGGAACTCGTAGGACAGCATGGCCCCGCCCGAACCCCAGCTCGTTCCGACCGTTGCGCCGGCCTGCAGCACGTCCCCGTCGCCCGCGGTCGCCGTTCCGGCGCTTACGAGCGTTTCGACGCCTTCGAAGTCTTCACGGAGGATGAAGTTGACTACGCCGCCTACCGCGTCCGATCCGTAGATGGCCGAGGCGCCGTCGGTGAGGATTTCGACCCGGTCGACGGCGGATAATGGAATGAGAGACACGTCGACAAACGAGCCCGAGCCGCTCGGCGCGAGCCGCCGGCCATTCACGAGAACAAGAGTCGCGCGCTGCCCGAGCCCTCTGAGGTTCAGTCCCGACCCGTGCTCGGTCGGATCGGCGCCAGCGCCCACGGCGCGGGCATTTTCGCGGTTGACCCCGCCCTGCGCGTTCTGCGGCACCCTCCCCATGAGCTGTTCGACGGACGTGCTGCCGCTGGCGTCGATATCCTCGCGTCGGAGCACGATCACCGGCGCGGTCGGCTGCCCCCCGCGCAGGTTGGTGCCGGTGACGACGATCGTCTCATCCTCACTTGCGGCCGGGGTGGTGTCGCCGCCCGCCTCGCCGAGCCTTTCCCCGGTAGTCGGCATGAAGATGACGAGCGAATCGCCGACCCGGCGGACATCGAGACCGCTCCCGGTGAGCAGGATGCGCACCGCGCCTTCGGCGGTGAAAGGCCCGGAGACGGCCGGAGCGCGGCGTCCCCGCACCAGCTGGCTCGGAGCGATGATGTTGCGGCCCGTGAGCGCCGACACCTCGCGCAACGAAAGCGAGAGGTCCTGCGCCGGAAGCGACAGCTGGACCTCGTCAGCAAGCTGCGCGTGCGCGGGCGCGACACAGACCAGAGCGGCGACGGAACCGGCCGCGATAAGCGACCCAATGAAAGTGCGGTGCATCCTTCCCCCTTTGCCGGCGCATTGTTTGGGGGCGCCGTGCGGGGGCTCTGACGACAGGGGGGGCGACCTACCCCCCGAAATTCTAATTCGACGGAGTCGCTTTGGAGGAGGAGCGCAGCCAGAGGCTGCCGTCGGAGCCGCGCTGCAGCTCGAGATCGAAGGCCGCGGCTACGCTTTCGGCAAAGCCGCTCGTATCGCCGTCGCGGAAGGCGCCGGTTACGCGAAGTCCGGCGAGTGCGGAATCGCTGAGGCGGATCCGCGGCGTCCCATGGCGGTTGATCTGGTCGACCGCCTGCCCGAGGGGCGTGTCGTCGAACTGGAGCATTGCGGCCGGGGATGTACGCGGCCGTGGTTCCGCGGCTGCCGGTGCTGCGGCGGGCGCGGGGGCCGCCCGCCTGCCCCCGGTCTCCACCACCAGCCGCTCCCCGGGCTCGAGGCGCGCCACGCGCCGTCCGCCGGTCCCTCCGGGCGGCTGCGGGTAACTGACGTCGACACGGCCCTCGATGAGCGACACGGTGGTTCGGTCGCCGCCGACATGGACGACGAAGACGGTGCCGCGCGCCACCACCTCGGCGCCGCTCGCCTCGACGATGAAAGTACGCGTCTCGCGTGCGACTCCGAAGCGGCCCTCTCCTGCGATAAGCCGGAGCCTGCGCTCGGTCCCGCCGATCGCAACCTCAAGGCGGCTGCCCGGCGAGAGAAGGATCTCGGAGCCGTCAGCGAGCACGATCCGGCGGCTCCCCGCCCCGTCCGCGGAGAAATCGGCGAACTGCTGCCGAGATTCCGCGACAGGCGAAATGGTCCGCGCCGACAGGAGGAAGAAGGCCACGAGCGCCGCGCACGCGACCGCCGCGGCGAATGCGTAACGAAGGCGACGCGAACCGGACGCCCCCGCTCCTCGAGCTGGCTTTGCCCGCCTGCCGGCCGCGCGGCTCACATTCCCGGCCGCCTGAAACAGGGCCGAGAGACGGTCATAGGCACTGGAATTATCGGGGTTCGCGCCGTACCAGCGCTCGAACGCCGCCCGGTCCTCTTCTCCGTGCGGGCCGTTCAACCGCGCAATCCAGTCCGCCGCCTCGCGGCGAAGCCGCTCCCGGCGCGTGACGAATGGCCAGCGCATCTTCTCAGTCCCGGTCCAGCATTCGATCAATCTGCGCGATCGCCTTGCTCATCTGCTTCTCGACGCCCTTTATAGAAAGACCCGTCCGTTCCGCAATTTCTGCGTAGCTGAGGCCGTCGATGCGATGAGCCATGAAGATCTCCCGGGTTTTCGGGCGCAGCTTTAGCATGGCTTCTTCGACGCGCGTTAGCATATCTCGGGATTCCAGAAGCCGTTGCTGGTCGATGCCGGCCAGCTTGTTTTCGTCGGCCGCCACATGACTGGCAGTCATGTG
>JAXDPC010000220.1:0-10558 GCA_034668525.1 Sphingomonadales bacterium | reverse complement strand
GCGAAAGAAGGCGCGGCGCCGCTGGGCTTCCAGCCCCTTTCGGAACGCGCGCACTGCGGCCTCACCGCCGCCGCCTCCGAGATAGGCGCGGCGTAGCGGATCGAAGAGATCCGATCCGTAGGTCTTTTCCTCACCGAACAACCGCTCATGTAACTGCCTGGGTCGCTGCTTCACCAGCGCCGAGTCGATTGCATTGTTGGTCTCGTAGCCAAGTCCGAACATCTCGAAGATCTGGAAGACCCGGTTGGCCCGCTTGCGGTCCGCGCGAAGGTTGAGTCCGGCCGCATTGCTGTAGGGATTGGTCAGCGAATAGTCGCGTCGGGCGGCGCGCTTGCGCGCCTCGGCGCAGTCCAGCAGCGGCCGGTCCGGATTTTTCTGGTCCCCGAGAACGATGTTCACCGCTAGGGTGAGCAGCTGTCGAATCGGCACATGCTGATCGTTGGCGGCGGCTAGCCGGAGCGACTGGACCAGGCGCTTGCGAAAGCGACCCTCATTCTCCCGTCCGAGCAAGAGCGCACGGTTGAGCTTGATCGGGCAGGGGTTCTCGCCTTCCTCGGCTGGGCATCCGGCGCAGGCCGTAGCCCAAGCCGGATGGTTCAGGACCGCATCGAAGATCCGCTCGACCGTCTCGCTGCTCCAAGTCCTGCTGAGGTTGATGAGGGCAAGGCTGAGGTCTGGAACCGTCTCGTCTTCGTTGCGCAGCATCGTGGCAATACGCCGATGGAGCTTCTCCGCTCGTCCCGTGACGTCGCCGGAGGCCGCGTCCCGGAAATATTTGAGTAGCTGCCCGTCATTGGCCGCGACGAGATACAGATTGTCCGGGGCCTCTCCCAGCAAGGTTGCGCATAGCGCATCGAGCTCCTCGGCCTTGTCCCTGTCCGACATCTCGCTGAGGTCGCGAATGATCCGAAGCTGACGGCCATCCGGGAGCGCGAAGGCGAGAATGCCGCTCTCTCCCGGCCAGTTAGTGGCCTCCTGGGGGAACGCTTCCTCGAGGAACTGTCGGATATGATAGGTCTTGCCGTCGCCAGCCGTGCCGGTGAGGATGACGTTCCGCCCAAGCTCCAGGATATTTTTCCCAATGTCCGAAAGGCGCACCGCTGGCGTGGCGATCGGCTCGACGCCGAACGCCTCTTTCGTTTGCCTCACATTCTCGTCGCAAAGGCTGTCGGAGGACGCGACGGGCCCGTAGCTTTGGAGCAACTCGATGAAGCGCGCCGGAGCCGGGTCGGTTAGAGATGGCATATCGCGCAGCCGTCGTCGTCCTTGGCCTTGATGGAGCGCCGCGGCATCCGTTCGACGTCGTCGAGCGAACGCCCGTCGACCCACGTATAGCGGCGACCTCCCTTCATCGCTTCGTAGCTCTTGGCGCGCTCGAACAGCTCTGGATGACGCTCGTTCAGGCCCTGCCACTCGCCGATTTGCTGGTAAAAGCAGAAGTAGCAGCCCGAGCGGCTGCGCCATTCGTAATAGTCGGGAAGCCCGAGACCGGCGCTATCGAGGATTCTTCCAACCTCAGCGAGGTCGATTGCATCGTCGCGATAGGGATAAACGGGCGTGATGTTGGGCCGCTCGGAAATGACGACAGGCTTTGTGCCTGCCGTACCCGTGCCGAGATAGCCCGCTCGGGTTTCGTCGTTTCGAAGACCGATATAGGAATAGGCCCGGTCGGTGCCGATGAAGCGCTCGAACGGTGCTATCTTCATGATTCGGGTGCACCAGCGGGCCCGCGGGCTCGGAAGGAAGCCGGCGAAATGCTCGTAGAGGGCGACGTCGAACGCCGTGCGCCCGGCCTTCTCGGCGACGTCGAACATCTCCATCGCCGAGACACGGTTGATCTGGCTTCCCAGGACATGTTCCAACCGATCGAGATAGGAATAGGTTTCGGGAAGCTCGACGCCGGTGTCGCAGAAGACATATTCGAACGCGACGTCGGGATTGCGCTGCTTCAGATAGATCGCGAGGGCGGAAGAATCCTTACCGCCGGACACCGGCACAATATGCCTTGCTTCGCGATCGGCGACCGCCTCGTTTACACTGACACTCGTTACGGTCATCTCTGTCCTCCGGACGCGGCGACGCCTAGGGCAACATCGTCGACCTGGTCGATCGCGATCAGCATTCTTCGATATTCGTCTATCTTTGCCTGGAGAATGGGGCGCAGCCGCGCTGAGGGAGTCTCCGTGTCGAGCGCGGCCGCTTCGATCCGGTGCCGCGCCTCGCGCAACGCCGCCCGGAACTGGTCTCCCGTGCGGTCATCCCATGTGTCGAGGCTGCGCTGAAGCAGGATCGAGCTCAAAGCGTTGGCCAGCGACTTTTCGGAGAACCTCCCGACGGCTGCTTCACCCGCCTTGCGGAGGACTGACCGGTCGACGATGCGAAGATCCGTGCGCCGCTCCAGCAATTCGACGTCGAAGCAGCCCGCCCAATCCTTGATCGCCTCAAGCGGAGTGGAGACATCCTGGGACATGGCGAGGCACGAAGCCATAACCAGAACGGCCTCGTCGGCATAGGCGTCGCGCAGGCCGTCGATCGCGATCCTGCCGTTGGACATCCGTTCGACCAGGAACGGGCTGTCGAGCGCGCATTCGAGCGCATCGGGGATGGCGTGAATGAGAAGCTCCACCGGGTCCGACCCGGTCGATACAGCCCGCAGCAGCTTGCGGGCGACCGGGTCGAGGCGGTTGGATCGCCGTGCCGCATCGGGAACCAGTCTCAGCCATCCCCCCACCGCTTCATGGGCGGCGCGCACCAGCTCTGCGTCTGGCGCTGGCCGCTCATGGGAGAACACCAGGCAAATTTCGGTGAGATGGTGGATTAGCTGCGGCGTCGCTTCGAGAACGCGCACTCGATAGGCTTGCGAATTGGCCACCATATTGTCGAATGGGAAGCCAAGGAGATCGGGGATATAGGCGCCGTCCCGATAGAGCGCGACGACCCGCGCAAACTTCCTGAAACCGGCCGCAATCAGGATCGGCAGGACGCCCGCGGGAACGCCCGCCGGTGGACCGGTCAGCTCGTCGACCAGCTCGCCCAGGGGCCGCAAGGCCTCGCCGGTCGGCTGCTCAAAGAAAGCCGCGATCCGCCGCCAGACTCGGGCCAGGCCGGGGTCGCGTAATTCGGCTGCTTCGGCGAATCGCGCCTCGTCGGCAATTCGAAGGCCGGTCTTCTCGAGAACCGTCCGGCAGATAGACCCTTCGGCGCTTCGGTCTCCCGCTTCGTAGCCGAGCCGCGGCCGATCGCTTCGCTCGAGGATTCCGCTGATCACGCGGACCCGCGCCGTCTGCATGGTCCTTGAGACCTGAGTCCGCATGAGCTGTTCGTTCGCAATGACGGGAGTCGAGTGGAACCACTCGTCCAGCAGGCGCGAGGCGACCAGGGTCGCTGGCCGTTCGGCAGACACATCGAGGCGCTCGCCTTGCGCTATCCATGAAGCCATACCGCCCTGCGGGTCGAGCAAGCCGCGCAGCAGCCGGGCGAGCTGCTCCAGGGCAACCGATTGCAGCTCGTCGATCTCCGCGCCCACCATCGGATCAGAGGCCATGAACGCGTCGTCGGCGCGAAGGGCCTCGATGGCCACCAATTCCAGCGCGGCACTCTCCACATCCACCGGCCGCTGGGGAACGACGACGATGATCCGCTCTTCTGCTAGTGCGTAGCTGATCGATCTCGCGAACTTTATGTCGCTCGTGTTCTGCGCAAGCACATAGACGACGAGCCCGGCTTTATCCGGCGGGCAGGCCACACCGGCCAGCTCAGAAGGCAATGCGAAGACCCCCGCGAAATAGCGGTTCACACCGAAGCGCGCGTTGTGGCCGGGGGTCCTAAGGTGGGGCGCGGGGAAGCGTGCCTCAAGAAACGCCTTGAGATCGAATTCGCCGCCGCGACGCTCGCGCTCCTCGCTCACCCTGAGTGCGACATTGATGTCCGCGCCATGCCAGACCGCAACGTCGTCATGATGAGCGCGCCAGATCAGCAGACGCGCGTCGATCAGCTCATCGACGGCCTGAGAAATTTCCGAATTTGGGCGCACGCCGTCGGCGACTGCCAATTCAAGCGTGCAGCGAGAAAGTCGGCGCCTTTCCCCGCTGCTACCAAGCTGGAGCAGGCAGGCGGCGGCCAACAGCTCTCGCTTGAGGGGCGAGCCGGCGCGGGAGCGTGCGCTCTCAGTTTCGACCCAGCGTCGGTAAGTGCCGCCAATGCCGACGTCGGTGCGCATCGCGTCTTCGAAGGCACAATAGACCTCTTCGAGACCCACGCGCCGCGACAGGTCGGCTTCACGCAGAAATGAGAAGAGGCTGCGCTCATTCTGCCCAACTCTCGCCACCAACGTGGGAAGCACCTGCAAGGCGCCAGGCGTGAACGGCTGTGCCATCCCGAGGATGCGAACAATCTCCTCGCCATCGTCGAGACCGTCCAGCCAGCGAGCTTCGATGACGGCATCCACGAGGCGGTCCAGCGAAGCGACATCGTTCGCGCTGGGCCTGAGAGAGGAGATGGCTTCGGCGATCAGGCCGTAAAACTCGCTGCTGTCCTCGACCAGCCTCAACGGCCGGAAGCGCCCTTCGATCTTTCGCCATTCGGTTCGCGTCGTCTCGTTGACCTTGGTGGCATAGGACAGCAGGTTCTGGTGGAGCAGCAGGGTCAGGCTCATCGTCGGCCCGCTTGCGCGCGCCGTCCGCTCGGCGAGGCGCTGTAGCAGGTCCAGCTCCCTGCTCTGGCCTTCGGCGACGAGGCTCTCGAGGTGCCGTCCGAACTCGTCCCAGACGATGGCGACATGATCCCAGCCACCCTGGCGCATCGCCTTGGTAAATCCCTCGACCGATTTGGGCGCGCGTGTCATTCCAAGCTCGTCCGCGATCGCCTGCAGCGGATCGCCGATTGCTCCGGTCAGAACGACGAGCTTTCCGCGAGCGTCGCTGCGCGAGCGGTTCTCCATCCAGACCGAAAAGCTTGCATCCAGCTTCGCCAGTGACGGTCGAAGGTGACTGAGGACCGCACGATCTTCGGGCTCATTGCGCAGCGCCAGCCCGGCCACCCCGGCCGCGAGGCTCTTTCCGCTGCCATAAGGCGCGATCACCATAGTCGCCGCGGCCGCCTCGGTGACCGCCTTCAGGATCGGAAGGGCGCGTGCCGTCGGACGGTAATGGGCGAATCGCGACGGCTCGTTGATGTCCTCCGCGAGGCTCGTCGACCTGAAGAAGATGGCCGGGGAGATCATGGCGTCGCCCCGAGGCGGGCATAAAAGTCACCGATCCACTCGTCCCATGGCCTTGCCGCGACGCGCAGATATCGCTCTCCCGCGAGCGTCTCGACCTGAATATGGCGCGCGAGAGAGGAAGCCTGGGCCGCTTCCGCAGCCTTCGCTTCCAGCGCGTCCAAGCCCGCGCAGAAGATGCGGCCCGGTCCGAGCCGAAGCATCGATAGTTCGCGGATCGACAATGAGTCACGGCCGGTCAGCTCGGCTAGGCTCGAGACGCTGGCGGCGAAAGCCTCGATCGGAAGGCCGACCGGCGACCTGCTCCGCTCGTAGCGGCGGATCAGGTCATGCCGATAGACCAGGCCGAGCTCTCGCAACGGGCATGCCCCGAGATCGTCGGGATCAACCAGGTCGATCCCCGGGCGCGAAGCGTAAGCGGAGAGCAGGCAGGCGACGTCCTTTTGCGCCATGGCCGCGCTGGCCGGGCGCACGGCACGGCTGCGCGTGTGCTGCTGATAGGCGTCGACGCAGGCAATGCGGTCGAAATGCCGCTCGTTATAGTCGTTGAAGAACCACGACCAGACGGTGCCTTCATGGGAGCACAAGGCGAGGTGAAGGAACCACCAAGTGCCCGGCAACTCGCAATAAGGATCGAACCGGCGGATGACGGCCGCCATCGGCGTCGCTCCCCGGGGATTGTCGGTCCTGGACGAGCCATGGCTGAGGCCCATTGCCCGTAACCAGAAGGCGAGCGATTCGACCATCTTGGAGCCGAGACCAAGCTCGTCGGCCGTTTCAGTACTCGGCAGGAACTCCCCCGATGTGTCGAGACATTCGAGCCCCTTGGGGAGCCACCCATAACGCAGCGGAAAGGTGAGGTGACCGCCATAAGAGAAACGCATTGCCTGATGGGTCACGACAAGCCCCTGAGATAGGCGATCCGGTCGGCGATTATCGCCGCGCCGTGCCTGGCCTCGGCCTCGGTGTTGAGCCGCGAGAACGAGAAGCGGACCGAACTGAAAGCATCGGCTTCCGAGAGGCCCATCTCGGTCAGGACGTGGGAAGGCTCGGGCCGGCGGCTGGAGCAGGCAGAACCCTGCGAAACGGCGACCCCGGCAGCATCGAGCTGGGCGACCAACGCCATTCCGTCGACGCCTGGGAAAATGAAGTTGGCGATGTTCGGCAGCCGCGAGGCCGAGCCCCCGTTCAGCCGCGCGTCCGGGACGGCCTCGACGAGAGCCGCCTCGAAACTGTCGCGCAAGAGGCGAAGCCGCTCGATCATGACCGGTCCTTCCGACTGGCATTCGAGGATAGCCGCCGCCCAGCCCGCGATCAGCGGCACGGACTGCGTTCCGGCGCGATATCCCCATTCCTGCTCGCCGCCGAGAAGCAATGGCTCGAGGGGGAAGGGCAGCACATCGCCGGTGAGAACTGCTCCGAGGCCCATTGGACCATGCATCTTGTGAGCGGATGCGGTCAGGACATGGGGACCGCCGGCACCGCCTACCCACAGGGGGAGCTTGCCGAGCGCTTGCGCGGCGTCCGTGTGGAAAAGAATGTTGGGCCGGTCGGCGAGAAGCTCGGTGATGAGATCGATCGGCTGGAGGACCCCAGTTTCGCTGTTTGCAATCTGAATCGAGAGCAGGATCGGGCCGGGGATCCCGCTAATCAGGCCTTGCAGCTGGTCCAGGTCGACGGTGCCCTTGCCGTCGACGCGCAGCACTTCCATTCGGATGCCCAAGCGCGCCAGCCACTCCGCGGGCCGCAGCACCGAAGGATGCTCCGTGGCCGAGACGATTACCGTGATTCCGGGCACCGACGCGGCGGACTTCAGCACCATGTTGTTCGCCTCAGTGCATCCGGAGGTGAACATGACCCCATTTTCGGTCAGGCCGGCAACCATCGCGGCAATCCGGTCGCGCGTGGTCTCCAAGAGCAGCCGGGCCTTATCTCCGAGGAAGTGGCCACTTGAAGGATTGGCGCCGCCGCTGCTCAGGGCTTGGCTGATGGCGCGTATCACAGCCGGGGTCGGCGGGGCATTCGCCGCTGCGTCGAGGTTGATCGCCGCTGCCGATGCCGTTTGAACTATGGAAGCGATCGCCTCCGCACCCATCGTCTTGATCCCCCAATGATTCCCAAGCTGTCTTAAGCATACCGAGACGTTCCTGCCACCTTGGCGTTTCTTCAAATTTCATTGCGTCGTGAATAGACCCGTCGCGCCCAGGGGAGCAGCATCGCCATGGCCGACGGCTCGTCTGGATGTCAGATTCGTCGAGGAAGGACGTGCCGCGCCCTATGTTGATGCGCGACGGCGGTTGCGCCGCAGCCGAAAGTATCTTCATCAGGTTCTGGCTGCCGTCGGCTTTACGGGAGGGCTGCGGGGTCTCGCGGGCCCTCGCTTCCGCCTCTTAGGCTCAAGGCCCTTTCACTAAGGAGATAACCGTTGCGATGAAACCAATCGCTAACCTGACGGTTGTAAAGTGTCAGAAACTAGCCTAGATATCTGACATAGGAGGACGAGATGCCACGGCTGTCGGAGACGATCATGCGCTATGCGGAGCGGCTGCCCGAGGGTACGCCGATCGTGCCCAAGCGCCTTTTGCACCTGGGCAGCCGGGCGGCCGTGGACCAGGCTCTGTCTCGGCTCGCCCGTCGCGGCAAGCTGCTTCGCGCGGGCCGCGGCGTCTATGTCAGCCCGGTCGAGACCCGATTCGGCTCTCGCGCTCCGGCGGCCGAGAAGGTCGTGGAGGGCGTTGCCCAGCAGCGCGGCGAGACCGTCGCCCGGCACGGCGCCGCCGCCGCCAACGCTCTCGGCCTCACCCCGCAGGTGCCGACCCGCACCGTCTATCTGACCTCCGGGCCGAGCCGGGAGCTTCATCTCGGCCGCCAGGTGGTCCAGTTGAAGCACGCGCCGCGCTGGCAGCTCGCCCTGCCGGAAGGTCTGGCGGGGGAGGCGGTGCGCGCGCTCGCCTGGCTCGGCCCGACCAAGGGACGCGAGGCCTTGTCGTCGCTGAAGCTGACCCCTTCCTGCCGGGAGGAGATGGCGTCGGTGAGCGCGATCCTGCCGCCCTGGATGGCCGAAGCGGTGGACGAGATCGCGGAATATGCCTGACGACTATCTGCGTCTGTCGAAGGAGGACCGCGGCGAAGCCCTGAGCTTCGCCGCGTCCCATTCGGGCCGGCCCGCGCACCTGCTCGAGAAGGACATCTGGGTCGTCCGGACGCTGGGAATATTGTTCGACGCTCCCGTCGGCGATCACCTGGCCTTCAAGGGCGGGACCTCATTGTCCAAGGTCTACGGGGCGATCCGCCGCTTCTCCGAGGATATCGACCTCACCTACGACATCCGCCGGCTCGTCCCCGAGCTGGTCGGCGAGGACGGCGACGCCCTCCCCGAATCCCGCGGCGAGGAGAGAAGGTGGAGCAAGGCCGTCCGCAAACGCCTTCCGGAATGGGTGGCGGGGGAGATGCTGCCGCTCGTCGACGCGGCGCTGGCGGGCGACAAACTGCCTGCCAAGGCGAAGGCCGACGGCGACAAGATCTTCATCGAATATGAGCCGGTCGCGAGCCCGTCGAGCTATGTGCTGCCCCGCGTCATGCTCGAGTTCGGGGCCCGCTCGACGGGAGAGCCGAGCGACCGCCACGACGTCGTCTGCGACGCGGCGGAAGTCGTCGACAGCCTCATCTTCCCGACCGCGAAGCCCCGCGTGATGCGGGCCGAGCGCACCTTCTGGGAAAAGGCGACGGCCGCCCATGTCTTCTGCTCGGAGGGGCCGCTGCGCGGCGAGCGCTTCTCACGCCATTGGCACGACCTCGCCCGCCTCGACGAGGCGGGCATCGCGAAGGCCGCGGCCGCCGACCGCGCGCTCGCGCGAGCCGTGGCCGAGCACAAATCCTGGTTCTTCGCCGAACAGGACGCCGAGCGGAACGCGATCGACTATCGCGTGGCGATCGCCGGCGGCCTTCGGTTGGTGCCCGAAGGCGCTCACCGCGAGACGCTGGCCGAGGACTATCGCCACATGGTCGAGGACGGCCTCCTGATCGACGAGGCCGAGCCGTTCGACACCTTGATGGAGCGGGTCCGGGGTCTGGAGGAGCGGACCAACGCCGCCGCCGGCGCGGACTCGGCCTAGCAGGGCTTCGCTGCGGCCGAATTCGTCGGAGACGCACCTCAAATTCCGGATTTTCGCTGGCAAGGAGAAGCAAAGCTTTTCTTGCCCGAGGATCCGGCGCTGGCGACCGACGAATTCGATTTCGAACCCCATCTCGGGCGAAAGCGCCCCAAGAGCAACAAACACGGCCGCAAATATCTCGCTCTGGTTATTGTCGCCGCGCGGCGGGCAGGCGCGCGCACCGGCATCCGCAATCGCCGTTTCGACGGCAGCCGGATGGGGCGCGGAGCAGGCGTCGGCCGTGTGCTCCGGGGAGGGGACCGGCATGCCGGCCTGCGCGCGCGGCGGGTGATGGTCAAGACGCGGCTGGTGAGGCTCGCCGGCAAGGGCCTGGCCGGCGCCGGCGCGCATCTGCGCTACATCCAGCGCGACGGCGTGACCCGCGAGGGCGAGCCCGGGCGGCTCTACTCGGGTGGGCAGGATGTGGCTGATGGCAGGGCATTCCTCGAGCGCTGCGGCGAGGATCGGCACCAGTTCCGCTTCATCGTCTCGGCCGAGGATGGCGATCAATATTCGGACCTGAAGCCCTTCGTTCGGCGGCTGATGACTCAGATGGAGCAGGATCTGGGGACTAAGCTGGACTGGGTGGCTGCCGATCATTTCAACTCAGGCCATCCGCACAGCCATATCATGCTGCGCGGGCGCGACGACCTGGGCGAGAATCTCGTCATTGCGCGGGAATATATCTCGCACGGCCTGCGCGAGCGCGCGGCGCAGCTGGTCGCGCTCGATCTCGGACCGCGCACGGATCTGGAGATCGAACAAAGGCTGCGCGTGGAGGTCGGACAGGAGCGGCTGACCTCGATCGACCGGCAGCTTCTTCGGGAGGCCAACGACGGGCGGGTCGTCCCTTGCGGCGTCGTCGACCAGTTCCGGCAGGCGCTTCGCGCCGGCCGGCTGCAGAAGCTGGGGAGGCTTGGGCTGGCGGAGGAGCTTGGCGGCGGCCGCTGGCGGCTCGCGGCGGTGATGGAGGATGCGCTGCGTCGGATGGGCGAGCGCGGCGACATCATCCGGACCATGCAGCGCGAGCTCGGCGCGCGGCAGCTGGAGCGGCCGCTGGCCGACCGAGTCATCCATGAGCCGGGAAGGATGGGCCCGGTCGTCGGCCGGGTCGTGATGCGCGGCCTGTCCGACGAACTGCAGGACCGCCACTTCCTGATCGTCGACGGGGTCGACGGGCGAAGCC
>JAXDPC010000219.1:0-4997 GCA_034668525.1 Sphingomonadales bacterium | reverse complement strand
GAGCGGGGCGATGCCGAGCTTCTTGGTGAGGTCCTCGGGCGTCTTGATGGTGTCGTCCATCCATTCGAGCGCGAAGGCCGAGCCGAAGCCGAGCAGCAGCCCGGCGAGCAGGCCCAATGCGATGTTGAGCGGGAGGTTCGGCCGGAAGGGCCCGCCGGGAACCTGCGCGCGGTCGACCACCGACACCGCATTGGTGCCGACGCCGCCGGCCACGCCGACCTCCTTGTAGCGCTGGAGGAGCGCGTCATAGAGCGCGCGGTTGGTGTCCACCTCGCGCTGCAGGATGGTGTACTGGATGCTGCGCTCGCGCAGATCGAGCAGGCTCGACTTCAGCGCGTTGACGCGGCTCTCCAGCTGGCGCTCCTTGCCCTGGGCGGCAGCGAACTCGGAGCGGAGCGACGAGGAGACGTTGCCGGTCTCGCGCGCGATGGCGGCTTCCAGCGACTGGATGCGCGAGCGCAGCTGGACCATCACCGGATAGTCCGGCTGGTAGATGCCGAGCTTCTCCTGATATTCGGCCTGCAGCTGGGCGCGCTGCGACGTCAGGGTCTGCACCGTCGGATTTCCGAGCACCTCCGAAGTCGACCTGTTGCCCTGGGCCTGGCGGTAGCGCTGCTCGGCAGCGATCCGCTCGGCGCGCGCCTGCTGCAGCGCGCCGTTGAGCGCGACCAGCGAGTTGGCGTCGATCGGCTGCTCCGTGCGTCCGCCTTCGCCGCTGCCGCTGTCGACGTTCAGGGTGACGATGCCCTGGCGCTGCGCGTAGGCGACGAGCTGGCGCTCGGTATCCTCCAGCCGCGCTTTCACGGTGCCGAGCCGCTGCTCCAGGAAGTTGCGCGCATAGGAAGTTGCTTCGAACCGCCGCTCGAGGTTCGAACGGATGAAATTCTCCGCATAGGCATTGGCGATTCGCGCGGCGAGCACCGGATCCGTGCTTTCGACGTTCAGATTGAGCAGCCGGCTCTCGCGCTGCGGCTCCACCGTGACGCTGCCTTCGAGGATGCTGGCGGCAACGCTCTCGCGCGTCGGCCGGTCCATCGAATCGTTGCCGAACAGCGGATGGCTGCCGAGGTTCAGGCTGCGCACGACGCGTTCCGCGAGGGCGCGGCTGCGCAGGAGGCCCGCCTGGGTGTTGAGGAAGCCCGCCTCCTGGCCCAGATTCTGCTGGAGTTCGCCCATCCGGATCGGCTGCAGCCCTTCCTGATTGACTTCGAGGATGGTCCGCGCCCGATATTCCGGCGTGATCATCAGCGACAGCGCGAGAGCGGCGATCACGCAGGCGAGCACGACGGCCGCGATCAGCCACCACCATTTCGTGATGATTCGCCAGATCTCGCTGGGCGTGATCGGCGCGCGCAGCGGCGCGGCGAACGCCACCGACACTTCGCGAAGACCCGCGCTCGGCACACCCGCCTGCCCGAACGGCAATACGGAACGATCGCCGGGAAAGCTCCCGCTCTGGTCGTTCATGGACTGAGACCTACCTTTTCGAAACTGACTGCTTCTACGCTTCTTTACCGCGCAATGTAGGGCGCGAATATACCGACGAGCGGAATCGCCCCGATAATGTCGCGCCAGATGGTGCGGGTCCGGGACCCGTCGACCACGACGATGTCGTTGCCGTAGATCGCCGGATCCTGCGACTGGCCGCGGCGAATGGCCTGCAGATCGAAGGCCGCTGCCATGCGCTGCCCGTTGATCGTGCGGAAGACGATGACCCGGTTGATATTGGCGTCCTCGGCGGCGCCCCGGCCGAGCGCCACGGCCTGCATCAGGGTGATCGAACCGCGGATCGGCACCACGCCCGGCTGGCGGACGGCGCCGTCGACCGTGATCGTCTGCTCGGACTGCTGCAGCATCGTCACGGTCACGCTGGGCGAGCGCAGATAGCGCTGACCCAGGCGCTCCGCGAGGCGCTGGCCCAGCTCGGCCGGCAGCAGACCCTGCGCGGTCACCGTGCCGATCAGGGGGAATTCGATGTTGCCGCTGGCGTCGACGGTATATTCGCCGGTCATGTCGGCGACCTGGAAGACGGTTACGCGGATCTTGTCGAGGGGGGCGATGCGCTGCTGGACCGCGGTCGCGACGACGGTCGAAGCGTCCGGCGGCACGAAGTCCGGCGGATCGTAGGCGACCGGGCCGCCCCGTCCTCGCGTGCAGGCCGACATCGCCAAGGCTGCGCCGACCAGGACGAGACTCGCCGCCGCCCGCGCGAACGGGCGCCGGAAGCTGACATGCCGAAGCTCTTGCATCTATCTGTGATCCCAAAGAAAAGGGCTGCGCCGACGCATTTACACCATCCCGCCAGAGGGTCAAACCCGCCTGCTCGCGCGAGCAGCGGGTCCGAGACGAGGGACGGCCGTGCGTCACCGGCCTTGCCGCACCCCTCTGCCAGAGATAGGCGTTCCGGTCCAGCCGGCTCTTGTAAGCCGGGGCAGCGGCCCGATATTGCCCGCTCCGAAGCAAGAGAGACTATCCGATCCGAGCATGGTGCTGCGAAAACTCCTCAATCGCGCGCGATCCGACCGCGGCCCGAGCGGCCCCCCGGCAAGCCGTGCCTATGCGATCGGCGACGTTCACGGCCGGCTCGACCTGCTCGAGGAGCTGCTCGGGCGGATCGAGGCCGACAATGCCGGCAGACCGCCGGCCAAGACCTATCTGGTCCTGCTGGGAGACCTGATCGACCGCGGCCCGGATTCGGCCGGCGTGGTCGAACGCTTCGTCTCGAACCCGCCGGCATGGGCGCGGCCGGTCTATCTCCAGGGCAATCACGAAGAGTTCCTGCTCGACGTCCTCACCGGGCGCGAGGAGACGGTCGGCCACTGGCTCACCTACGGCGGCTATCAATGCGCCGCGAGCTACGGCGTCAGCCAAGGCTCCACGCTCAACTCCACCCCGGCGGAGATCGTCGCGCGGCTGAAGGCGGCGGTGCCGGCGCGCCATGTCGAGTTCCTGAGGAACATGGCCGACAGCTTCCGCTTCGGCGACTATCTGTTCGTCCATGCCGGCATCCGGCCGGGCGTGCCGCTCGCCGAGCAGAGCCGGCGCGACCTGCGCTGGATCCGCGAGGGATTCCTCGACAGCGCCGACGATCACGGCGTCGTCGTCGTCCACGGCCACACCATCGTCGACAAGGCCGAGCAGCTTCCCAACCGGATCGCGCTCGACACCGGCGCCTATCGCAGCGGAATCCTCACCGCGATCGGGATCGAAGGGCGCGAGCGCTGGTTCCTCGATGCGCGCGAGGGCGCCGGCGCGGAGCCGCGGCGAACGGCCTTGGCAGGCTGAGGCCCCGCCGATAGAGCGGCGGCGACCGCGCGCCGCGCTTCGGGGACATTCATGACGACGCTCATCACCGGGGCCGCCGGCTTCATCGGCTTCCACCTCGCCGCCCGGCTGATGGAGCGCGGCGAAAAGGTGATCGGCGTCGACAATGTCAACGCTTACTACAGCGTGAAGCTGAAGCGTGACCGGCTCGCCGAGCTGGGCCGCCGCTTCGGCGACTCATTCCGGTTCGTCAAAGCCGATTTCGCCGACCAGCAAGCGCTCCAGGCCGGGCTGGGGGATGCGGACTTCGATCGCATCGTCCATCTCGGCGCCCAGGCCGGGGTCCGCTATTCGATCGAGAACCCGCACGCCTACGTCCGGTCGAACCTGGTCGGCCACATCAACCTGCTCGAGCTCGCCCGCCACCGGGGCAGCGCCCATCTCGTCTACGCCTCCTCCTCGTCGGTCTATGGCGGCAACGAGACGCTGCCGTTCCGCGTCGAGGACCGCGTCGACCACCCCCTCTCGCTCTACGCGGCGACCAAGAAAGCCGACGAATTGATGAGCGAGACCTACGCCCATCTCTACCGGCTGCCGCAGACGGGCCTGCGCTTCTTCACCGTCTACGGGCCGTGGGGGCGGCCGGACATGGCGATGTGGCTGTTCACCAAGGCAATCTTCGCGGGCGAGCCGATCGAGGTGTTCGGCGAAGGCAATATGCGCCGCGACTTCACCTATATCGACGACATCGTCGGCGGCATCGTCGCCGCGCTCGACGGCCCGCCGGCCGACGATTGCAGCGAGAAAGCCGGCGGCAGCCGCGGCCCCCACCGCCTCTACAATATCGGCAACCACCGCTCCGAGGAGCTGACCCGGATGATCGCGCTGATCGAGCAGGCCTGCGGGCGCAGGGCCGAGAAGCGCCTGCTGCCGATGCAGCCCGGCGACGTCCGCGACACCTTCGCCGACATCTCGGCGATCGAGCGCGACCTGGGATTCAGGCCGACGACCAGCATCGACGAGGGGGTGCCGAAGTTCGTTGAGTGGTATCGGGGGTATCACGGGGTTTAGGGCGAGGGCCAGGTCTCCCGGCACGGAGGAATTTTCCGAGGCAGGGAAATACCGATGCTTCGCGCGAGCTTGACATTGCACCTTCTATGGTGCATGTACCGTAGAAGGTGCATATGGAGCCGTCGCCTCGCAAGATCGAGCTCGTCTTTTACCGCAGCGCGATGGGAAACGAGCCCGTGCGGGAGTGGCTCGCCGATCTGCCGGCGGACAACAGGCGGGCCGTCGGGCAGGATCTGCAGCGGGTCCAGTATCGCTGGCCGGTCGGCATGCCGCTGGTCCGGCCGATGGGCAAAGGCCTGTTCGAGGTGCGGACGGACCTGCCGGACGGAACCATCGCGCGGGTGCTGTTCTGCTTCCAGGCGGGCGAGCTTTATGCGCTCCACGGGTTCATCAAGAAGGCGAAGACGACGCCGGTAACGGACCTGAAGCTGGCGCGGGACCGAAAGAAGGAGGTTGAAAATGGCTGAGAACCGGCATCGCGGATCGACGCTGGACAGCTTCCTCGAGGAAGAAGGGGTGCTCGAGGAGTTCCAGGCGCGGGCGATCAAGGAAGTGATCGCGTGGCAGCTCGCCGAGGCGATGACCGAGCGCAAGCTCAGCAAGAACAAGCTCGCCACGTTGATGCGGACAAGCCGCACTCAGGTCAGCCGCCTCCTCGATCC
>JAXDPC010000218.1:0-5873 GCA_034668525.1 Sphingomonadales bacterium | reverse complement strand
GGGCGGTTAGCTCAGCTGGTAGAGCATCTCGTTTACACCGAGAGGGTCGGCGGTTCGAGCCCGTCACCGCCCACCACCGGAACAGAAAGCGGGACCAAGTGGCGACGATCGCGGCACCGGGAGGCTTGCGCGGATGAGCCGTCCCGGCTTCACCGGCGCCGGGCTCGATCGCGCCGACCGCCTGCGCCTCGACCCGGAGCGGCTCGCCGCGCTCGCCGCGGCGGCCGAGGCGCGGCTGCTTCGCCTCGCCGGGCTCGATCCGGTGCTCGGCGAGGACGGGCGTCTCGGCTGGGACGCGGTCGCGGCGGAGGCGGAGCTGATCTTCCTCGGCCTCGACGGCGAGACGCCCCTGTTCGCGCCGCTGACGCGGCTGGAGGGCGTTGCGCCCGACGCGCGCGCCATGTTCCGGATCCTGGAGGCGATGGCGCCGGCCGAGGCTGCGCTCTGGGGCACGGCGCGGAGCCTCATCGGCTGGCACAACCGGCACCTCTTCTGCGGCGCCTGCGGCGCGCCGACCGCCTCCTTCCGGGCCGGCTGGGGGCGCAGGTGCACGGGCTGCGGCGCCGAGCATTTCCCGCGCGTCGACCCGGTCGTGATCATGCTCGCCGAGCATGAGGGCCGGGTGCTGCTCGGCCGGCAGCCGCAATATCCGCCCCGCCGCTATTCGGCGCTCGCCGGCTTCGTCGAGCCCGGCGAGTCGATCGAGGAGGCGGTCGCCCGGGAGCTCGCCGAGGAAGCGGGGATCGCGGCGTCCGACGTGCGCTACGTCGCCAGCCAGCCCTGGCCTTTCCCCGGCTCGCTGATGATCGCCTGCATCGCCGCCGCCGCGAACGACGCCCTCACCCTCGACGCCGACGAGCTGGAAGACGCTTTCTGGGCCACGCGCGCGGACGTCGCCGCCGCCCTCGACGGCGCCGCCGACGCGCGGTTCGTCGCCCCGCCGCGCTTCGCCATCGCCCACACCTTGCTCGAACGCTGGCTCGCCGGCGCCTGAGCCGGGCCGCTCGCGCACCGTCTTGCCCCGCCGCGGCCCGCCGCTTAAAGGGGCGCCTTCATTGCTTGGACGGCGCGATCCCCGCGCCGCTGGGAGGCGCAAGGCGGCATGGACAATCGCTTCAACACGATTGCTGGATGGACCCTCGGCGCGGGCATCGTCTTCCTCGGCGCATGGCTCGTCACCGGCGAGCTGTTCAGGTCCGAGCGGCCCGAGCCGATGGGCTATCCGATCGCCGGCGTCGAGCAGGAGAGCGAAGGCGGCGGCGCCTCCGAGCAGCCGATCGCTTTCTACCTGCAGACCGCCGACGCCGCCCGGGGAGAGGGCGTGTTCCGCAAATGCGCGGCCTGCCACACCGCCGCCGCAGGCGCTCCCGCGGGACTCGGCCCCAACCTCCACGGCCGCATGGGGGCCCGGATCGCCAGCGAGGCCGGCTATTCCTATTCCGAGGCGCTCCGCGGCCATGGCGGCGACAGCTGGGGCTGGGACAATATGAGCGCCTGGCTCGCCAGCCCCCGCGCCTTCGCGCCCGGCACCAAGATGACCTTCGCCGGCCTCTCCGATCCGCAGGACCGCGCCGACGTCATGGTCTATTTGAACAGCCAGGGCGGCAACCTCCAGATCCCGCCGCCGCCCGCCGGCAACGACCAGGCGGCCGGCGGCGACGGCAGCGACGCGCCGGGCGAGAATGAAGCCCGCGCCGCCGACGCGCCGGCCCAGGGCGACCGCGGCCAGCCCCAGCCCACTCCCAACGCCCAGAGCCCCGGCCACAGCGGCGGCGAAGCGGCTCCGGGCGGCGGCCAGGGCGGCCGGCCCAAGGCCGGCGGCCACTGACGCGGCGGTCCGCTCCGGGACGAACATCGTTCCGGAGACGATTTCACTTGCGCGACTCGCCGCACTGGCCGAATCTGCGCCCGCCGCCTCGGGGGGCGTCGGGGCGAGCGGCGGACCGGCGGCAGCGCCGGCAGCGCCTTTATCCCGCCTCGCGAGGAGAGCTGCCATGGACGTCAAGCGCAAGCTCAACCGGAGATCCTTCCTCACCCGCGTCGCCGGCGGCGCGATGATAGGCGGCGGTGCGATCGCCTTCATCGTCGGGGAGGGAGCGGCCCACCCGATCAACGATGCGGACCCGACCGATCCGCCCGGCCGCGGCCGCCGGCAGGGAACCTGGCCCGCGTCCGACGTGGATCAGGGCGCGAACAGCGATCCGGGCGGGCGCCCCGGCCGCCTCGGCCATTATAGCGATCAGGACAGCGGAGCGGGGTCCGACCCGGCCAGTCACGGCCGCCGGATCACCGACCGGGACCCGACCGACCCGCCGAATTATCGGCCGCGGATCACCGATCGCGATAGTGGCCAATATGGCGACCCGGCGAATCGCGGCCGCCGGCCACGCCGACCCGCCGGCGGCTGAAGCGGCGGCGCGGACTCGCCCGCTTGCCATCGGCCTCGCAGCGCGCGAAGCTGCAGGCTCGGGAGGGAGAAGGCGATCCGAGCCACTCGAAGATTGGGGAGAAGGTCATTTCTCGTGGCGGTGGCCGGCGGCGCCGCCGCCTGGAGTATTCGCGCGCGTGCCCATCCGATTACCGACAACGATCCCAAGGACCCCGTTGGACAGGGGATTGAAGGCGAGACCTGGCCCTATTCGGACATGGACAGCGGCCCCCGCGCCGATCCCGGCGGGCGGGCCGGACGGCTCGGCCATTATAGCGACAGCGACTCCGGCCCCGACGCCGATCCCGCCGGCCACGGCCGCCGCCTCATCGACCGGGACATGCACGCGACCAGCGACGCCCCCAGCTTTCGCCGCCCGGTCCTGACCGACGGCGACGCCGCGCCTTTCGCGGACCCGCCCGGCCGCGGCCGCCGCCCCCCGCGCGAGTGAGGCCGGCACCGGCGCAGCGGTTGAAATCGCACTCGCGCCGACCGGTGAACGCGACGCGAACTTGGTCTGGATCGCCGGTAAGCGGCGAATCAGTCGATTTCCGGTTCGTGCTCACCCACGATCCTGAACTGTTTGATTTCCTACACTGCAAATTCCGCAGATTCCGGCGGCCTCAAAAGTCGCTGCCGAGGGTGAGGGCCGGGCCGGAGCCGGGGCGCGCGTCGCCTGCAATGCGGAAGCGGTATTCGGCGGTGAGCCGCAGACTTTCCCCTGCCAGCGGGAGGCGGATCGAGACGTGGGGGCCGGCGTCGAGGCGCGCGGCCCCGGGCTGGGCGCCGCCCCAGATTCCGCCGCCGAGGCTGACGCGGCCGCCGACCGGCACCGAGACTCGGGCGGCGCCGTCGGCGAACAGGCGGTGCGAGCGCGCGCCGACCAGCCCCGCCTGGCCGTAGGCGTCGAGGCGCAAGCCGCCGGGGATCGGGCGCTCGGCGATGCCGCCATGGAGGCTCAGCGCGAAGGCGGATCGGCCATCGCCGCCAAGCGCCTGGCGCCGCTCTGCGAGCAGGTGGACCGGGAGCGCGCGCAGCGGGCGCCAGTCGAGGCCGAGAGCGGCTTCGGCCCCGGCGCGGCGGGCGGCCGCCATGGAGAGCCGTGCCGTCAAGGCGAGCGGCCGCGAAGGATCGCCGTTCAGCCGGTAGGAGAGGCGCAGCCCGCTCTGGCCGCCGCCGAGCGCTCCGCCCTGGGCCAGGGCAGGCGTCCCGTCGTCGCGCAGCAGCAACCAGGCGGCGCCCGACCAGCGATTGGGAGCAGCGGCCGCGGCGAGCGACGGCGCGTACGGCGGCGGCGAACCTCCCGGTTGGGACCGGTCGGGGCCGACAGGCGCCGGGAGCGCGGCGAGAACGACGGCGATTGCAGCGGCGGATTCGGAATGGGCAGCCCTCGCGGGGAGCGAGGGCCGCTGTGCGGCAGCCTCCGGGAGATGCGCCGACTGGGCGTCGGGATGAGGGACAGGCAGGACCGTAGGGAGCCCGGCCACGTGTGAACGGGCGGTTGGGGGGATAGCCGTCGCGGTGCTCGCCTCGACCCACAAATGGGGCGCGAGCAGCAGGGCGCGCCCGCAGACCCAGAGGCCGGCGACCGCGCCCAGGAAGCGGAGCGGCGGCGGCGGCCGCCTCATTCGGCCGGCACTTCGCGCGGGAAGGCGTGGTCGGTCTTGTCCCAGGAGGCGGCACCGCGGTCGGCGGCGTAACGCTTCAGCGCCTCGCGCGCGGCGAGCATGGCGATGACGTTGCCGACGATCGTGCGCGGCAGCGCGCGCAGCCCCTCGCGCCAGCCGTAAGCGTGGGTCACGAAGGCGGAGCGCATCGCCAGCCGCCAGGCGAGCAGGCCTCCGTTCACCGCCAGCAGGGTGCGCAGCGGCTCCTGGATCGCGACCGGCGGCAGCCCCGCGCCGAACGCCGCGGCGGTGCGCAAAGTCCACAGCAACAGGGCGAGATAGCCGGCCAGGAGCAGCAAGGCGGCGAGCAGCGGCAGCCGGTCCCGCATCCGCATCCAGCGCTCGGCGATGCCGCCGCTCCAGCCGAGCCGCTCCCATCCGCACAGAGCGATGCCGCGCATCCACCGCGCCTTCTGGGCGACCGCGGCGGCGAGGGTCGCCGGGAAATATTCGCGGGTCGCGACCACCGCGCGGCCGGGCCCCGCCGGCAGGCGCACGAAGGCGGCGCGCCCGCCCGCCTGGCAGAGGCGCAGGCCGAGCTCGTAATCCTCGGTGAGGCTGTCGCCGTCGAACGGGGCGCCGTGCCGCCCGGCGAGGCGGTCGAGCGCCTCCCGCGCCAGCGCGCAGCCGACGCCGGCCGAGGGCAAGGCGGCGCCGATCGCCTGGCGCACCACCAGCCCCTTGGCATGGGCCTCGGCGAACTCGTCGGCATAATGGCCGGCGATCCATCGCGACTTCGGATCGAGCAGCGGCAGGACCGGGAGCTGGACGAGCTGGTAGCGCGGGAGCAGGGCGGAGAAGATGCGAAGCTCGGCGGAATGGACGACATCCTCCGCGTCGTGCAGCAGGACCGCCGCGAACCGGCGCCCTTCTTTCGCCTCGTCGCCCCGCATCGCCTCCCAGATCCGGTTGAGGCAATCGGCCTTGGTCGTCGGCCCGGGGGCAGGCCCGATGACCAGGCGCAGCCGCGGCTCGGCGGCCGAGCGGACGGCCCCGATCGTGTCGGCGTCGTTGGGATAGCAGCCGACATAGATGCGCACGTCCGCGCCTTCGTAGGCGGCGAGCGTGTGGCGGAGCATGCGGGCGATCACCCGGGCTTCGTCCCAGGCCGGCACGAAGACCGCGATCGGCCCCTGCCCCGTTCCCGGGTCCAGATCGAGCGCCGTGACCGCGGGCTGCGGGCGGCACGACAGCATTGCCGCCCGGCCGAGCCACAACAGGTCCAGGGCGAGGTCGCTGACGCCCAGGAGGAGGAAGCCGGCGGCGGCGAACAGGGCCGTCTCGCGCAGCAGGAAATCGACCGCCGCCACTCCCGCCTGCATCCCCGCCCTCCCCGGACGGCGATTTCATCCGTTTCCGATGAAAATTAGCAAGCATACCTCCAAAATGGATTAAAAACCTTCAGGCAGCGCCACCTTGCCGATCAGCGCCTCGTGCATGCGGATCGCGTAGCGGTCGGTCATGCCGGCGATGAAGTCGCCGATGCGGCGGCGGGCGGCGAGCGGGTCGAGACCGTCGGGGCGCCATTCGGGCGGCAGCAGCGCGGGATCGGCGCGGAAGGCGGCGGCGAGGGCGGCGACCACCTTCTGGGCCTCGGTGCGCACCGCCGTCACCGCCGGCGCATTGTACATGCGCGCGTGGAGGAAGCGCCGGAGCGCTGTCTCCTCGCCGGCGAGCGCCTCGGAGAAGCCGGCGAGGCCGCGGCCGGCGGCGCGGACCTCGGCCGCGGTCCCGACGCCCGCCGCGGCGAGGCGGGCGCGCGTCTCCGCGAGCACGTC